>JACVQI010000252.1 GCA_015661095.1 Gammaproteobacteria bacterium | reverse complement strand
AGGTTAAATTGCCGCAGCAGCAACCAGGGCCGCAGCGACCAGGAGGAATAATTTTTGTTACCGATAACCAGTTTCATATATTCTTTTCCGGATTAAACACAGATATTGTACATGGACGTACGTTTATGTATTAAGGGATAGACACAGAGAACGCAGAGGGAATGGTAATAAACCATTAAGATATAAATAATCTATCAGTCCGTAGGTCGGATTGAGCATAGCGAAATCCGACATGATTCAATGTAAATGGAGGGTTTCATTTTATTCAACCCGCCCTACACGTCTACATTATTTCCATCGATCGTAGAGCTGAAACACCTTGGCGGGATCATGGCCATCCCCGAGTTCCAGCGACCCGGTCTCCTGGGCCTGCAATAGTTTTCCCTCATTATCGAGGATGAATATAAAAGGGATACCGTTGGTCTCACCCAGCTTCGCTATAAATTCTTCGTTATAGTTTTCGTCACTGTAGTTGACCCGGACGAATTCATAGTGGTTCCGAATCAAGGTGTTGATCGCGGCATCGCTCTGATACAAATTATCCAGGGCGCGGGTCCAGCGGCACCAGTTGCCGCCAACCTGGACGATGACTTTCTTGTGGTGTTCCCTGGCGCTGGTCAGGGCCGCTTGCAGATCAACGTCCGGGTTTGCCTCCGGATGATATAAATCCGCTGCGATGGCCGTCCAACCGGCCAGCATGGTCGTGAGAAACAAGATACAGCGCGTTACAGGTGTCCTCAGCATAGGGCTCTCCATAAAACTCTGGTCTGTTGTGGTAGGTAACCTGGTGGTATATGTTCGGTGGCATTAACGTTTATTATATCAGCTTCACATAATATTACCGTTTGCCCGGATATGGCGTTACATTTTGATTTAATCGGCATAGTACTGGTCATCATGATTATGACGGCAGGGACTGCCTTGCAATCGACCGTGGGCTTCGGCCTCGGACTGGTGGCCGGGCCTTTGCTGGTGCTTATAGACCGGGACTATCTGCCGGGCCCGATGCTGTTGGCCGCGCTGTTATTGACTTGCTTCATGGCATTTCGGGAGCGTCATGCCATTGATTTTTCTGGGCTCAAATATTCGGTCATGGGACGGATGTTGAGTACACCGCCGGCGGCATTGATTGTCGGTTTTGTTACCGCCACGACCTTCGATGTTGTGTTCAGTTGTATGATACTGGCCGCTGTCGGCATGAGTCTGATACATGGCAAGATACAACCCAGCGCCAGAAACATATTTCTGGCGGCGATTGCCTCCGGTTTCATGAGCACCATTGGCGCCATCGGTGGACCGCCGTTGGCGCTGGTCTACCAGAATACCCGCGGGCCGGAGTTGCGCGCGAACCTGTCTGCCTTGTTTGCCGTCGGTTGTCTGATTTCATTGATTGCCCTCGCATTGGTGGGTAAATTTGTACTGACCGACCTGGTCCGTGGCGGTATTCTGATCACGGGGGTGTTGATCGGACTGATTGTTTCGCGGCCGCTGGTCCAGATCCTCGACCAGTACACCATCCGGCCCTATGTGCTGGGGGTATGTACCATCGCGGCGCTGGTGGTGTTGGGCCGGGCATTGTTACAATTAGCTTGATATTTGTCACGAGGCTTCAGCTGGTTCTAACAATAATTAAAATTTAACGCCCGATACTTTTCGATACTCATGCAGACCATGGCCACAATCCTTGAACGCGCGGCGCGCCTGTATGGTGAGCGCCTGGCGATCATCGACGGGCCCTGGTGTAAAAACTGGTCGGAATATCTGGAGCGCATCACCCGCGCCGCCGGCGTGCTGGTGGCGCTGGGCATCCGCACCGGTGACCGCTTTGGCATCATCAGTCATAACACATTCCGAATGGCGGAACTGATCAATGCCGGGTACTGGTTGGGCGCGGTAGCGGTCCCGATCAATTACCGGCTGGCACCGCCCGAGATCGACTATATATTAAAGGATGCGGATTGCCGGCTGCTGGCCGTGGAGGATGTTTTTCTGCATATGTTGGCAACGCCGGAACTCATCCCGTACAAAACCAAATCGATTTGTCTGGCCGGCACGGGAACCGCCACGGACATTCCCTGCTACGAAACGTTGCTGGATAAGGCTGAGCCGCAACCCATGCAAGCGTCACGGCCGGACGATGATGCCATCCTGTTATACACCGGCGGCACCACCGGTCGCAGCAAGGGCGTCAGGTTAAGCCATGCGAATATCCTCGCCAATGCCTTGCAGATCGGGTTGGCCATCAGCGCCCGGGAGAGCGATCGCTTCCTGCATATCATGCCGATGTTTCATTCGGCCGATCTGTTCGGAACGGTATTCACCCTGGTCGGCGGTGTGCACGTCTATGTCAGTGCGTTCACGCCTAAGAACCTGCTGCAGGCGGTGCATGAGCACCGGCTTACCGTACTGAGTCTCGGCCCCACCATCCTGATCCGTACCCTGCAGGTATCGGATTTCGACCAGTACGACTGCTCCAGTATCCGTCTGATCTTCTATGGCTCCGCACCGATGGCGGTGGAGTGGATCAATCGCACCATGCTGAAATTCCCCAATGCCGGATTGCAACAGGGTTACGGCCTCACCGAAACCGCCCCGATCCTGACGACACTGACGCCGGAAGACCATCACCGTGCCATCCACAGCGGCAGGTATGAATTACTGCGTTCGGTCGGCAAACCCGTTGTGCTTGTGGATCTGCGCATCGTGGACGAAGCCGGCATCGACCAGCCGGTCGGGGCGATCGGTGAAGTGGTGGTGCGCGGTCCGAATGTCAGCAAAGGCTATCTGGGACTGCCGGAACAAAACGCGGCAACCTTCCGCGACGGCTGGTTTCATACCGGCGACCTGGGGCAACTGGATCGGGACAACAATCTTTATATCATGGACCGGATGAAGGACATGATCATTACCGGCAGCGAAAACGTTTATTCATCGGAAGTGGAAGCGGCCCTGTACAAGCACCCGGCCATACACGAAGCCGCCGTGGTGGGAGTACCCGACGAGCAATGGGGCGAAGCGGTCTTCGCGGTCATCGTCCCGACGCCCGGTCAAACCCTTAGCAAAGATGAGGTTATCGAGCACTGCCGCAAATTTATTGGTGGGTTCAAGATCCCCCGGCGCATGGCTTTTGTGAGCGAACTGCCGAAAAGCGCTATGG
>JACVQI010000061.1 GCA_015661095.1 Gammaproteobacteria bacterium | reverse complement strand
GGTGTTCGAGAAGCTGGGCGGCTATATCGAGAATTTTATCATCACCAATTTTGTCCCGGCCTTCGGCGATACCATCCAGGCATATCTGCATGAATTCTCGCTGAAGACATCACAACTGACGGTTACCGGCGCAATTATCCTGATAATCATTGCCCTGATGCTGCTGGAAACCATCGACAGTGCCCTGAATATCATCTGGCATGTGCAGGTACCCAGAAGACCGACCACTCGCTTCCTGGTGTATTGGTCGATCCTCACTCTGGGCCCGTTACTGGTAGGCGCGGGAATTTTCCTGACCACCTATGTTCTGTCACTTGCCATCGTCAGTGACGTCAAGGCGTCATTGGGTCTGGAGTTACAGTTGTTATCCTGGGTGCCATTTCTGACCTCCGCCATTGCCTTCACATTGTTATACATCCTGCTGCCGAATTGCGTCGTTTCCCGCCGGCACGCCATCATCGGGGGGATAGTGGCAGCCATTTTGTTTGAATACACCAAATTCGGTTTTGGCGTCTATATCAGTTCTTATTCCACCTATGAGGCCATTTACGGGGCGATTGCCGTGATCCCCGTTTTTCTAATCTGGATTTATACCTCCTGGGTGATTGTGTTACTGGGGGCCCATATCACCTTTTGTTTATCGGCATTCAGACTGGACTTCGAAATTGCCGGTTCCAAGGGGCCAGAGTGGACTTTTGTCGACGCCTGTGACGTGATTGCACTGTTGTGGTCAGCGCAGCGATCCGGCATGGCGTTGACATATGCTGGACTCCGCAAGAGTGAAATTAATTTACCATTGCACCAAATCAACGAGATCATGAATGCCCTGGTCGAAGCGAACTGGATCCAGCTTGATCCCAAGGGTGGCTGGCTGCTGTCACGGGATATGTCGGAACTCACGCTCATGGATCTGTACCGGATAATTCCGAACCGAATCCCCTTGCGGGAGGAAAGCGGCCAGGCGTCAACGCCAAACCGGCCCTTGCAGGAATTATTAAAGTCCTATAACCATGACTTGAACCAACTGTTTGGTATCCCGTTCAAAGCGATCCTGCCGACGCCCAAAGATCCGGATTGAACCTGGATCCGCAGGAGATCGGCTTGAAATCTTCCATCCATTTTCTGGTGTCCGGCAGAGTGCAGGGCGTGTGTTTTCGCATGCATACCAGGCAGCAGGCGTTACAGCATGACCTGACAGGCTGGGTGAGAAACCTGCCGGACGGCTGTGTCGAAGGTATAGCCAGTGGCGCTACGACCGATCTCGAGCGCTTGCAGATGTGGTTGCGGCGTGGGCCGGAGCGGGCGCTGGTGACATCGATCGAGGTGCAGGCGCAGTCTTATCAGCCTTTTGACGACTTTCTAATAAAGTGATCCGGGAATCATATGCCGCATAGTTTGAGCTTGGTCACGACCATTGCCGCCGCCTTTGGCTTTGCCTTGCTGATGGGGTTTTTCGCGGTGCGGCTGAAACTGCCGCCCCTGGTCGGGTATCTGATCGCCGGCGTGATCATCGGCCCGGCCACTTCCGGTTTAGTCGCGGACCTGGAACTGTCACACCAGTTGGCCGAGATCGGCGTCATGCTACTGATGTTCGGTGTCGGGCTGCATTTTTCTCTGGACGATTTGCTGTCTGTGCGCCGCGTTGCCCTGCCGGGCGCGTTGCTGCAGATCGCAGTAACCACCGCACTCGGTGTGGCCACCGCGTCGCTCTGGGGTTGGGGCATCGGAGCCGGCATCGTCTTCGGACTCGCGCTCTCGGTAGCCAGCACCGTGGTGCTTACCAAAACCCTGGAGAACCGCGGCGTACTGGTGTCTATCAACGGCCACATCGCCGTCGGCTGGCTTGTGGTACAGGATCTGGCGATGGCCCTGATTCTGGTATTGCTGCCACCGTTGTCGGGCTGGCTGGGAGGCGATGCGGTGAGCGCGGCCGACAGCAATCTGCTGATGACCATCGCCTACACACTGGGCAAGGTGCTGGTGTTTGTCGCATTGATGCTCGTGGCCGGCAAACGCGTGTTCCCCTGGTTGCTCTGGCAGGTCGCCCGCACCGGCTCCCGGGAACTGTTCACCCTGTGCGTGATAGCCGCCGCCGTCGGTATTGCCTATGGCGCTGCCGAGATCTTCGGTGTGTCCTTCGCGCTGGGCGCGTTCTTCGCCGGCATGGTGATGCGGGAATCCTCACTGAGCCGGCGCGCCGCTGACGAGTCTCTGCCGTTGCGGGATGCCTTCGCCGTACTGTTCTTCGTCTCGGTCGGCATGCTGTTCGATCCGGCCATGCTGATCCACGAACCGGCACGGGTGTTCATGGTCGTCGCCATTATCATGCTCGGTAATTCCCTGGCGGCATTCCTGTTCGTACTGGCTTTCCGCTATCCGCTCAATACGGCGTTGACGGTCGCCATGGGCCTGGCGCAAATCGGTGAATTCTCTTTCATCCTTGCCGGCCTGGGGGTTTCCCTGAATTTACTGCCGCTGGAAGGTCAGAGTTACATCCTGGCGGGGGCGCTCATCACGGTAGCGCTGAATCCGCTGGTCTTCGACGCCATCGAGCCGCTGCAAGCCTGGATCCGTGCCCGCTCGAAACTCGCCCGCGCGGTGGAGCGAACGGACGATCCACTGGCGGTCGTGGTGGTGGGTTATGGCCGCGTCGGGCAGCGCATCAGCGATGCTCTGACCGCGCGCGGTGTTCCCATCGTCGTTGCGGAGCAGAACCGTGAAATCGTGGAGCAACTCCGCGAGCGCGGCATACCGGCGGTATCGGGGGACGCCTCCGACCCGCCGGTGATCATTCAGGCACACATCGCGCGGGCACGCATGCTGGTGATCGCAGTACCGGACACGTTCCGGGCGCGCAAGATGCTCGAGATCGCACGCATGCTCAAGCCGGATATCGAGACTGTCGTCCGGGCCCACAGCGATGAGGAAGCAGCATTGCTGAAGGCGGATGGCGCCGGTCAGGTTTATATGGGCGAGCACGAACTCGCGTTAGGCATGACCAGGCATATCCTGGAGCGTGTTGCGGGAACCGGCTTATCCGGGAATTAATCTGTGGTTAAGGGAGGGGAAAGCCAATGCAAAATGCTTATTGTGTTAAGCGTCAGGGGTATCGGTTACTCTTTAATACTGTTAACTTTGCACGAATAAATGCAACCGCCCCGGTAATGGGGACTTCAGTTATTTCTTTATCCCGCCGCCCCTTGTATTCAATAACGCCATGGTCCAATCCCTTCTCGCTGAACACAAACCTGTGCGGGATGCCGATCAATTCCATGTCCGCGAACATGACGCCCGGCCGCTCCCGTCGATCGTCCAGTAATACCTCGATGCCGGCGTCCTGCAGTTGCTGATACAGCGGCAGCACGGCATCCCGCAGCCGTTGCGATTTATGCATGTGGATGGGAATTAGCGCCAGATGATAAGGGGCGATGGCGTCCGGCCAGATGATGCCCTGCTCGTCATTATTCTGTTCGATGGCGGCGGCGACGATACGCGACACACCGATACCGTAACAACCCATGATCAGCGTAACCGCCTTGCCGGTTTCATCCAGAACGTTGGCCTGCATTTTTTCACTGTAGACGGTGCCAAGCTGGAAGATGTGTCCGACCTCGATGCCACGGGCAATCTTCAGGGTGCCGCTGCCATCCACGGCCACATCCCCGGTGACGACATTGCGCAGGTCCGCGCAGTCCGGTTCCGACAGGTCCCGGCCCCAGTTGACGCCGGTGTAATGGTAACCGTCGCTATTGGCGCCACACACGAAATCCGCGAGCCGGCCAGCGCTGTGATCGGCGATGACCGGGATATCGAGCGCCACCGGGCCCAGTGATCCGATGCTGCAACCGGTGTGTTCCTTGATGCGGGCGGCGCTGGCGAAACTCAGGGGTCTGGCCACTGTTACCAGTTTCTCAGCCTTGACCCGGTTCAATTCATGATCGCCACGCAGCACCAGGGCCACCAGACCACCCTCGCGGCCGTTGACGATCAGCGTTTTCAGACATTGCGCCGGCGTGACTTTGAGGGATTGACTGACCTCATCGATACTGGCTAGTCCCGGGGTTGCCACTTTGGCCAGGGTCTGTTGCGGCGCCGGCCGTGGTTGGGCCGGTAGCGGTGCAGGGGTCAGCTCGATATTCGCGGCGAAATCGCCGCTGTCGGTAAAGACGATACGGTCTTCACCCGAATCAGCCAGTACATGGAATTCGTGCGAAGTGTTGCCGCCGATATTGCCGGAATCCGCCAGCACCGCCCGGAACTCAAGACCGAAGCGCTGGAAGATCCGGGTATAGGTCGCATACATCAACTGGTAGGTTTCGCGCAGGGATTGTTCCGTCAGATGAAAGGAGTAGGCGTCCTTCATCAGAAATTCGCGCGCCCGCATGATGCCGAAGCGGGGCCGAATCTCGTCCCGGAATTTGGTCTGGATCTGGTAATAGTTGGCCGGTAATTGTTTATAGCTGCGTATCTCCCGCCGAATCAGGTCGGTGATAATCTCCTCGTGCGTGGGTCCGAGACAGAATTGCCGCTCATGCCGGTCCTGCAAGCGCAGCAATTCGGGTCCGTATTTATCCCAGCGGCCGGATTCCTGCCAGAGTTCCGCCGGCTGGACGCCGGACATGAGTATTTCCAGGGCACCGGCGCGGTCCATTTCCTCGCGGACGATCCGTTCCACCTTGCGTAACACCCGCAGTCCCAGCGGCAGCCAGGTATAAATGCCGGCCGCCAGTTGCCGGATCAGGCCGGCACGGAGCATCAACTGATGGCTGATCACTTCCGCATCCGCGGGTGCTTCTCTTTGCGTGGCGATTAAGGTCTGAGTCGTGCGCATAGGGATTGATATGTTCCTGGCTGTTAGTTTGAAATGGCAGGCGATCTTACCCTAATCATACCCACAATTGATAATGAGGTATGCCAGTGACGGGATCCCGGTTTTCGCAAGCGCGACTTGACCTGCGCCTAGAAAATCAGTAACTTCCGTTAGTTTCCTTACACATAATTAATTAGCAAGCAAGGCTTTATCAGTGAGTAAAACCAAAGAAAAAATACGCGGTGCAGAAATCTTCGTCCGGGCGCTGAAAGACGAAGGCGTGGAATACGTCTTTGGTTATCCCGGCGGCGCGGTCCTGCACATTTACGATGCGCTGTTCAAACAGGATGATGTTACCCATATCCTGGTCCGGCATGAACAGGGCGCGACCCATGCTGCCGACGGCTATGCCCGCTCGACCGGCAAACCCGGCGTGGTGCTGGTGACCTCCGGTCCCGGCGCCACCAACGCCGTCACAGGGATCGCCACGGCTCATCTGGATTCCATACCACTGGTGGTCTTTACTGGTCAGGTGGCCACGGCCTTGATCGGCAATGATGCCTTTCAGGAAGTCGACGCCATCGGCATCACCCGTCCCTGCGTCAAGCATAACTTCCTGGTCAAGGACGTTCGTGATCTGGCCATAACCATCAAGAAAGCCTTTTATATCGCCACGACCGGCCGACCCGGCCCGGTGGTGGTCGACATTCCCAAGGATGTCACGGCCGACTCGTGTATCTATGAATATCCGAAAACCGTTGAGATGCGTTCCTACCGGCCGGTGGTCAAGGGCCACTCGGGACAAATCAAGAAGGCGGTGAACGTGATCCTGGGCGCGAAGCGACCCATGCTCTACACCGGCGGCGGCGTCATCCTCGGCGAAGCCAGTGAAGAACTGATCGAACTGACCCGGATGCTGGGCTATCCCATAACCAACACCCTCATGGGCCTGGGCGCCTATCCGGGCACCGACCGGCAGTTTATCGGCATGCTCGGCATGCACGGCACCTATGAAGCTAACATGGCCATGCATCAGTGCGATGTGCTGGTGGCCATCGGTGCGCGTTTTGACGATCGCGTCACCGGCGACCTGGAAAAATTCTGTCCCTACGCGACCATCATCCATATCGACGTGGATCCATCCTCGATCTCCAAGAACGTCCCGGTTGATATCCCCATCGTCGGCGACGTCAAGCATGTGCTCAAGGATATGAACCGCTACATTAAGGAGAGTGACGAGAAACCGGATGCCGGAGCATTGGCCGACTGGTGGCGCCAGATCCAGGAATGGCAGGGAATCAATTGCCTTCGTTACGACCGTAAGAGCACGATCATCAAGCCGCAGTACGTGATTGAAAAAATCTATGAACTGACCAAGGGCAAGGCCTACATCACCTCCGATGTCGGTCAGCATCAGATGTGGGCGGCGCAATTCTATAAATTCGATCAGCCCAGGCACTGGATCAATTCCGGTGGACTCGGCACCATGGGTTTCGGCCTGCCGGCTGCCATGGGCGTGAAGCTGGCGCACCCGGATGAGACCGTGTTCTGTGTCTCGGGCGAGGCCAGCCTGGTGATGTGCATCCAGGAATTATCCACCTGCAAGCAATATGGTCTGCCCATCAAGATCGCCATACTCAACAACCGTTACATGGGCATGGTGCGGCAGTGGCAGGAATTTTTCTATGACCGCCGCTATTCGCACTCCTACATGGAGGCATTGCCGGATTTCGTCAAACTGGCGGAGAGTTTCGGCCATACCGGTATCCGGGTGGAGAAAACCGCCGATGTCGAGGGCGCCATCAAGCAGGCGCTGGCCATGGACGATAAACTGGTGCTGCTCGATTTCATCACCGACCAGACCGAGAATGTCTATCCCATGGTGGCGGCCGGCAAGGGCCATCACGAAATGCATCTGTCCCCGGAACGGGAACTGGCCTGAGTACCATGCGCCATATTCTGTCATTATTAATGGAAAACGAGTCCGGCGCCCTGTCCCGGGTTTCCGGATTGTTTTCCGCGCGCGGTTTCAACATTGAATCGCTGACTGTGGCGCCGACGGAAGACCCGACGGTTTCCAGAATGACACTGGTCACCAGCGGCTCGGATGAAATCGTCGAACAGATCACCAAGCATCTGAACAAACTGGTGGATGTGATCAAGGTGGTCGATCTGCATGAAAGCGTGCACATCGAGCGCGAACTGATGTTGATCAAGATCAGCGCGGAGGGTGACAGCCGCGAGGAAATCAAGCGCCTGGTCGATATCTTCCGCGGCCGCATCATCGACGTGACCGATAGCAGCTATATCGTCGAGATGACCGGTGACGGCGACAAGCTGGATGCCTTTATCAGGACGCTGGACGTCAAGAAGATCCTGGAAGTCGTCCGCACCGGCGTCTCCGGCATTGCCCGGGGTGAAAAGGCGATAAAGGCATAGTAGTGAAAAATAAACACAGAGGCACAGAGGACACAGAGAAATTAAAATATTTAGTGAAGTATGATTTAGTATTACTTGTAGCTAGTGGCTGGTAGCATATAGCTATTCTTTTCTCTGTGTCCTCTGTGCCTCTGTGTTTAATAATTTATTAGTAAATAGCGAGAAAGTTGAAAATGAATATTTATTACGATAAAGACGCGGATTTATCCCTGATCCAGGCCAAGAACGTGGCCATCATCGGTTATGGCTCGCAGGGCCATGCCCATGCCAATAACCTGAAGGATTCCGGCGTCAAGGTGTGCGTAGGGTTACGGGAGGATTCCGCTTCGGCGGCCAAGGCCAAGGCCGCCGGTGTGACGGTGAAAACCGTCGCCGATGCGGTGGCCTGGGCGGACGTGGTCATGGTGCTGGCGCCGGACGAACATCAGGCAGCCATCTACCGTGAAAAAATCGCGCCCAATCTCAAGCAAGGCGCGGCCATGGCCTTCGCCCATGGATTCAATATCCATTTCCGGCAGATTGAACCGCGCGCCGATCTGGATGTGTTCATGGTGGCGCCCAAGGGCCCCGGCCATCTGGTCCGTTCCACCTACAAGCAGGGCGGCGGTGTGCCGTCGCTGATCGCCGTGCACCAGAATCCCTCGGGCCAGGCCAAGGACCTGGCCTTGTCCTATGCCTGCGCCAATGGCGGCGCCCGTGCCGGTGTCATCGAAACGAACTTTCGGGAAGAAACCGAAACCGACCTGTTCGGTGAACAGGCCGTGCTGTGTGGCGGCCTGACCGCACTGATCCAGGCCGGTTTTGAAACCCTGGTCGAAGCCGGTTATGCGCCGGAGATGGCCTATTTCGAATGTCTGCACGAAACCAAGCTGATCGTCGATCTTATTTATGAGGGCGGCCTCGCCAATATGCGCTATTCGATTTCGAATACCGCCGAATACGGCGACTTCACCCGCGGTCCGCGCATCATTACCGAGGAGACGCGCCGGGAGATGAAGAAGATCCTGAATGAAATCCAGACCGGCAAGTTCGCGCGCGAATTTATTCTGGAGAACCTGAGCGGTACACCGGTGATGAAAGCCGAGCGGCGCCGTTGCCAGGAACACCAGATTGAACAGGTGGGCGCGAAATTGCGCTCGATGATGCCCTGGATCAGCAAGAATCGTCTGGTCGATCAGAGCAAAAACTAGGCGCGCCGGGTAAACGCGGTCACCGTCCCATGGAGACGCCTGCCAGTAAAGAGACGATTAAACGCCGGCGGGGGATTTATCTCTTACCCAATCTGTTCACGACCAGCGCCCTGTTCGCCGGTTTTTACGCCATCGTCGCCGCCGTCGATTCCCGTTATGAGCCCGCCGCCATGGCGATCTTCGTTGCCATGATTCTGGACGGCATGGACGGCCGCATCGCGCGGATGACCAATACCACCAGTGATTTCGGCGTGCAATATGACAGCCTGTCGGATCTTGCCGCCTTCGGCCTGGCGCCGGCACTGGTGATCTATCACTGGTCCTTGTCGAACCTGGGCAAGATCGGTTGGCTGGGGGCATTTCTGTACATGGCGGCGGCGGCCTTGCGCCTGGCCCGCTTCAATACCCAGTCCGGCAGCATGGACAAGCGTTATTTCCAGGGCCTGCCCAGCCCCCCTGCGGCGGCACTTATCGCCGGCCTGGTCTGGGTCGGGGATACCTATGGCCTGGCCGACGGCAAGGGTATCCTGTTTATTTCTTTTCCCCTTACCATACTGGCCGGAATCCTGATGGTCAGCAATATCCGCTACTATAGTTTCAAGGAATTCGACTTCAGGAACCGGGTGCCGTTCGTGAGTATCTTGATCGTGGTCCTGATTATTGTTTTTATCGCCATTGAACCGTCTCTGGTCCTGTTCGTTATAGCCTTAAGCTACGCCCTGTCCGGCCCGGTCCTGACCCTGATTCAGCGCCGCCGCCGCCACCTGCTACGTATGCGGCGGGCGACCAGAACCCCGCCAGAAAATACCGTTAATAGCGGACAGCAGTCAGAAACCGGAAGTCAGAATCCAGAAGTTTAAAAGCCTCATTTATTTCTTGCAAAGCAAGGGTAGGTTGGGTTGAGGTACGAAACCCAACATGGACCATTTAATAAGTTGGGTTTCATTTCATTCAGGCCAACCTACAATGCTTCAATTATTTCTTGCCAAGCCGCTTACAGCGGCTATATAGTACTTCCCATGGCAACAATAACCTCCAACCAGATTAATCCTTCCGCTGCCCTGCTGCGCCTGCTGCCCTGCCTGGGCAGATAACCTTTTTTCCATTATCAGTATCTTTCTCCCGGAACCGTCACAACGGATTTCCCGGCCCAAGTTATATACAATAGGCAGCAGCTTATGAAAGACAAATTGATTATCTTCGATACCACCTTGCGCGACGGCGAGCAGAGCCCCGGCGCCTCCATGACCCGTGATGAAAAATTGCAGATCGCCAGGGCGCTGGAAAAAATGAAGGTGGATGTCATCGAAGCGGGTTTTCCCATCGCCAGCCCCGGCGATTTTGAATCAGTAAAGGCGGTGGCCGCCGCCATCAAGGACAGCATCGTCTGCGGCCTGGCGCGCACCCGCGATGCCGATATTGATGCCGCTGCGGAGGCCCTGAAACCGGCCCGGGCGTCGCGCATTCATACCTTTATCGCCACCTCGCCCATTCACATGCAGAAGAAACTGCGCATGCTGCCGGATCAGGTGGTGGAGACCGCGGTCCGGTCCGTGAAGCGGGCGCGCGGTTATACCGACAACGTGGAATTTTCCCCGGAAGATGCCGGCCGTTCGGAAATCGATTTCCTCTGCCGCATCATCGAAGCGGTCATCGACGCCGGGGCGACCACCATCAATATCCCGGATACGGTCGGTTATGCCATGCCGCATCAGTTCGGCGATCTGATCAGTCAACTTCGGACCAGGATCCCGAATGCCGACAAGGCGGTGTTTTCCGTGCATTGCCATAACGACCTCGGCCTGGCGGTCGCCAATTCCCTGGCCGCGGTGCTGAATGGCGCGCGGCAGGTGGAATGCACCATCAACGGCCTCGGCGAACGGGCCGGCAATGCCGCGCTGGAAGAGATCGTCATGACCGTCCGCACCCGCCAGGATGTGTTCACCTGCGACACCCGGCTCGATACCACCGAAATCCTCAACTGTTCGCGACTGGTGTCGAACGTCACCGGTTTCCCGGTCCAGCCCAACAAGGCCTTGGTCGGCGCCAATGCCTTCGCCCATGAGTCCGGCATCCACCAGGACGGGGTGATCAAGAGCCGTGAAACCTACGAAATCATGCGCGCCGAGGATGTCGGCTGGCAGGCCAACAAACTGGTACTCGGCAAACATTCCGGCCGCAACGCCTTCCGCACCCGGCTCAAGGAGATTGGACTGGAATTCGACAGCGAGGAAAATCTGAACGAGGCCTTCAAGCGCTTCAAGGAACTGGCCGACAAGAAACATGAAATCTATGACGAGGACTTGCAGGCCATCGTCGCCGACAGTCTGCACGGAGACGATGCTGAGCAGATCAAGATCATCTCCATGAAAGTGGTGACAGAAACCGGCGAAGTGCCGAAGGCGGACATTGTCCTGTCCGTGAGCGGCGCGGAGCAGTCCGGTCATGCGGTCGGCGATGGTCCGGTGGATGCCAGCATCAAGGCGATCGAATCGGTCATCAACAGCGGCAGTAAGTTGCTGTTATTCTCCGTGACCAGTATCACCGGCGGCACCGACTCGCAGGGCGAAGTGACGGTCAGGATCGAACGCGGCGGCCGGGTGGTCAACGGTCGCGGCGCCGATACCGATATCGTGGTGGCGTCCGCCAAGGCCTATATCAACGCCATCAATAAGGCCACCTCGCCGGTGGAGCGGGCCCACCCCCAAGTGTGATCATGGGCGGCCAGTTGACACGGGACCAGCAACACTACCTCCAATTAATGGGGATCACCGTCTGGCTGGACCGTAACCGGCTGGTTGCTGTGCCGATACCGGAGACAACGCCAGTCAGCGCGCAATCAACTGTACCAGCGCCCCAGCCCGACTGGGAAATCTTGCAACGACAGGTAGCCGCCTGTACCCGCTGTGATCTGCACCGCACCCGCACCCAGACCGTGTTCGGTATCGGCAACCGCAATGCCGACTGGCTCATAATTGGTGAGGCCCCGGGGGCGGAGGAAGACCGTCAGGGAGAACCGTTCGTCGGCCGCGCCGGCAAACTGCTGAATGCCATGCTGGCGGCCATCGGCCTGGAACGGGAGCAGGTCTATATCGCCAATATCCTGAAATGCCGGCCGTCCGACAACCGCGACCCGCGCCCGCCGGAAGTAAGCGCCTGTGAAGGCTATTTACAACAGCAAATTGCCATGATCCGGCCTAAAATTATATTGGCGCTGGGCCGGATTGCGGCGCAGAATTTACTGAAAATAGAGGTACCCATAGGGCGTATGCGTGGGCAGCGGTATACCTATGGCGCCGCGAATACCCCGGTGGTGGTGACCTATCACCCGGCCTATCTGCTGCGCTCCCCGCGGGAGAAACGGAAATCCTGGCAGGATTTACAACTGGCAATGAAAATTTATCAGGAAACCAGATGAGTGCAGTCATAAAACAAGCCCGGCTTGCCTTCCGGCCCATGCATGAGGAAGACCTGCCCATGGTGCTGCTGATCGAGGAAGCCGCTTACGAGTTCCCCTGGTCGATGATCATCTTTCAGGATTGTCTGAAGATGGGCTATTCCACCTGGGTGCTGGAACGGGACGGCTGCATCATCGGCTACAGCGTCATGTCGGTAGCGGTCGGCGAATCCCATCTCCTGAATCTATGCGTGCAGCCTGAATATCAGCGCATGG
>JACVQI010000251.1 GCA_015661095.1 Gammaproteobacteria bacterium | reverse complement strand
ACTGCCGCCTGGACCAGGGCGTCCACTGCGGCACATTTGGAAGCCGTGATCAACGGACCAATCACCGTCGAGGGGTCTTTCGGGTCGCCGACCTTGAGCGCCGCGGCTTTTTTGGCGAACTTGCGGCAGAACTCATCATAGACAGGCGCCTCCACGATGATACGAGTGCCGGCCATGCAGATTTGGCCCTGGTGCAGAAAGATGCCGAAGGCAGCGGTGTCAACAGCGAAATCCACGTTCGCATCGGCGAGCACGATAAAGGGACTCTTGCCACCCATTTCCAGCGTGATCTTCTTGCCATGGGCCGCCGCCTTGACGGCCAGTTGCCGGCCGGTGGCGGTGGAACCGGTGAAGGTCACCATCCTGATACGCGGATCGGATGTCACAATATCACCGAATACGGCGGATTTGCCGGGCACGATATTCAAAACACCCGGCGGCAGACCGGCTGCTTCGAACAGTTCGCCGATCATCAGGCCGATGATGGGTGTGTCGTTTGGCGGTTTCAGGACGAAGGTGTTGCCGGCGGCGAGCGCCAGACAAACTTTCTTGGTCGAGAGGATGAACGGGAAATTAAACGGCGAGATACCCGCTATCACACCCAGCGGTTTGCGGATGGTCATGGAAAACATGCCCGGACTGTCGGCGGGGATGGTTTCACCGAAGATGCGGCGCGCCTCGCCGGCGGCGCTGCGCAGCATATTCACGACGAAGCCAGCCTCGAACGTGGCCTTCAGCAGCGTGCCGCCGGAATCCGTGACGATGGCATTGATATAATCCTGCAAATTCGACTCCAGGATATCCGCTGCCTTCATCAGGATCTTCTCCCGCTCGTTCGCCAGGGTCTTACCCCAGGTCTTGAAAGCAGCTTCGGCGGCGGCGATGGCCTTGTCAAAATCGGCCTTGTCGGCCTGGTGGATGCGGGCGATGACAGCGCCATCGGCCGGATTGGTGTTGTCGGTGGTGGCGCCGGAAACGGAATCAACCCAGGCGCCATTGATAAACAGACGGTATTCAGGAATAGATGAACCTTGTTTCGCGGTAGCGGATTTAGCCATAAGTAATACTCCCAAGCTTTATTTATTAGACACTGCTCTTGTGTACGAGCAGTCACTGTGACAGGTTGAAATTATCATTATTAGGCAGCCAAATCCATTGAAATTATGGCTACCAAAATAATCTTCTCTATAATTAAGTTACACGCACCGGCGACGCTGGTAAGATGCTGTGAACTGGCGTATTGAATTTATCAGAACTTAATATTGTGACCACAACCAACAACCAATACCGGGCCATCCCGCAATTGCAAGTCCTGCTGGAAACGGCAGCGGCTAACGCTTTATGCCGGGAATATTCACGCCAGGAAACCGTGACCGCGCTCAGGCTATGCCTGAATTCAATCAGGAAACGGATCGGCCAGGACGGTAATTACCAGTTGCCGGATTTTCACAGTGCTGAATTCTTCAACGATATCCGCAAGGAGATCCTGCGCCAGCGGGAGCGGTCGCTGCAACCGGTGATCAATGCCACAGGCATCATCCTGCACACCAATCTCGGCCGCGCGCCGATAGCGACGGTAACCATTGATGCGATCCGGGACACCGCGCTGGGTTATTCCAATCTGGAATTCAATCTGGCAACGGGAAAGCGCGGTTCCCGCTTCATGCACATCGAACGGATCCTGCAGCAGATTACAGGGGCGGAAGCGGCCGTGGTCGTGAATAATTGCGCGGCAGCAGTGCTGGTGAGTCTGAATACCCTGGCCAAAGGCCGTGAAGTGATCGTCTCGCGCGGGGAACTCATCGAGATCGGCGGCGGCTTCCGTATGCCGGATGTTATTGCCGCCACCGGGGCGATCCTGCGGGAGGTCGGCACCACCAACAAGACGCGGCTGGCCGATTTTGAGCGCGCGATTAATGAAAATACCGGCGTCATCCTCAGCAATCATTGCAGCAATTACAGCATCGTCGGTTTCACTGAATGTCCTGACCTGCAGGATCTGGTGGCGCTGGCCCATAAACATAACCTGTATATGGTGCAAGATCTCGGTAGTGGGGCACTGCTCGATCTGTCCGTCTATGGGATCAAAAATGAACGCAGCGCACAACAGATACTCAAAGATGGCATCGACCTGGTCATGTTCAGCGGCGACAAGTTACTGGGAGGGCCCCAGGCCGGCATCATCGTCGGCCGCAGCGCGCCCATAGAAGCAATCAAAAAGAATCCCTTGATGCGGGCCTTACGCATAGACAAACTGTCACTGGCAGCGCTGGAAGCAACCTTAAACCTGTATCTTGCCCCTGAACTTGCCATGCAACAGGTCCCGATCCTGAAGATGTTGAGTGAAGATCCGGCGGCAATTAAAAAACGGTCCCAGACCCTGGCGCGACAACTCAACAAGCTTGATTCCATCACAGCGCGAGTCGAAAACGACGTCAGCTATGTCGGCGGGGGATCCGCGCCCATGAACGAACTGCCGACCTGGGTGATCCGGATCGCATCGGCAAAGCACTCCAGCGAGGAAATCAGTAAACTGCTGAGATTGCGGAAACCGGCCGTGATCGGCCGGATCGCGTCTGACAAATTCGTGCTGGACCTGCGGACGGTATTTCCGGAGCAGGTATCATCCCTGCGTGAGGCGTTTGCGTCCCTGGCCTGATAGTCCGATTATTAAAGCTGGCGATATTTGAGGTAATATAACAACTAAATTAGCAGCAAGATCAAAATAAGGAGGTGAGTGCAGTCTGGTGACTACCCTGGTCTTCAAAACCTGTGACTCGTTGTGAGACGAATGGTGGGTTCGATTCCCATACACCTCCGCCAATTTAACCCAAGTTAAAAGTAAAAAGTTGAAAGTGAAAAGAAAATGAATTCAGATTGCTTAATGCTCAACCTGACCTGAGCATACCCTTATCTTTACACTTTCTACTTTCTACTTTTTAGTTTTTACTGTACCTCTGTGTTTTAACTTGTAATTCTAGATAACCGCTTACGAATGGCGTCATCTGCTGCCATGCTCAGCGCAGTCTGACCGTCATCGGCGGGTTGATTCGGATCCGCGCCATGTTGCAGCAGTAATTCCACCAATTCCATGCTGCCGTGTTTCGCGGCGGCCTGCAGCGCGGTCCAGCCGCCCTGCTGTTTCGCATTAACATCGGCGCCG
>JACVQI010000250.1 GCA_015661095.1 Gammaproteobacteria bacterium | reverse complement strand
TGATCTCGGGCGTGGGCGGTCCGCAGACCATCCAGTGCCAGGGATCTGATGCTGCTTCCTGTCTGACGGCAGCGCAGGTCGATACGGCCCGCCGCATCTATGCCGGCGCGAAATTTACCGACGGCACGCAAATTTACTCCGGCTTCGAACCGGGCAGCGAACTGCGCTGGGGCGAAATGACGGCCGGACCAGCACCGCTGGAAATCAATAATGGTTTCTTCAAATTCCTGGTCTTTGAAAATCCGGAATGGGAGTTCCGCACCTTTGACGTGGAGCTGCATACCAAAGTGGCGGCGACCAGGCTCGGCGCAGCCGTCGATGCTTATGATGCCAATCTGAAAGCCTTCAAGGACCACGGTGGCAAACTCATCCTGTACCAGTCCTGGGGAGAAACCTGGGTACCGCCGCGCAGCATTATCGATTATTACAACAACATTGTGGCGGCGATGGGCGGTCTCAGCAACACCCAGGATTTTTCCCGCCTGTTCATGGTGCCGGGCATGGGCATGTGTCCCGGCTTCAATGATCCCAGGACCTTCAATGTCCTCGAAGCCCTGCAACAATGGCGTGAAAATAATGTGGCCCCGGACCAGATTGAAGCGGCCTACACGGATCGCGGAATGACTTATAAAACCAGACCAGTCTGCACCTATCCCCAGGTGGCGCTTTACAGGGGATCGGGCGATACGAACGAAGCCGGCAATTTCGTTTGCGGGATTCCCAACTGGTGATAATTAAAATGTAGGTCGGGTTGAGTAATGCGAAACCCGACTTCTCTAAGCATCTAAGGTGGGTTTCATTCCATTCAACCCACCCTAAGTTACTCAGTCCATAAGCATAGAATAAAATTCATGGAAATAATTAAGTTGATAGTGTAACTTATTGATGTTACGATAGTTATACTTTAAATCTCGTTAAAGGAGAGCCGGTATGAACCAAGCGGGCAAGCCGGGCTGGCCTTTATGAACGATGCTGCTACGACGGATTCAGCCACTCCAGGTCAGACACTGGATTTAGGATTCGATTCCGGCATTGCTTTCGTCGGCGCCTTCGGGGCCCGGCGTGACCAGTACCGGACCGACTTTGAGCTTGGCTACCAGTCGCACGATCTCGACACAGTAGGCGTTTCTGGCATGATCGTGTCGCTTGCGGGTACAGGCATATCCGGAGACGTGGGCATCATCACCGGCCTGGTGAATGTTTATTACGATATGGGCATCGGTCATGGGCTGACGCCCTACCTCACCGCCGGCATGGGGTTTGCGAACATCGATACCAGTATCACCATCGTGGATACTCTCGGCGCCACCGTCGCTAATTTCAGTGACAGTGACACCGCGTTTGCTTACCAGTTCGGTGCCGGAGTTGGTTATGACCTGAGCGAGCGGGTGACGCTGGATTTGCGCTATCGCTACCTGGGGGCATCCGATCCGGAATTCGGTACCGTCATCTCCGAATTTGACTCGCATAATGTGTTATTCGGTTTACGGTTTGATTTTTAACGCGGGAGTCTAAATCAAATAGACCCTGAAGGTTCCCACCGGCAATAAACCGTAAGAGGCCGGATTTATCGCGGCCTGGCTTGCCTGTATGGGCATGTGTCTATGTTTCATTGATGCATTTGCCTGCAACACCCAGTGGCATTATCCAATGGCGCGAGAATATCATTGCGCCCGCTCATGATCGTAGCTTCCTAAGTTGGAAGATTGTGCCGTAATAGAAGGCCCAATCTTCCGCCAGGCGGGCTTCAATTTTCTAATCAGTTACCGCCAGCCAACCGTAACAGTTAAAGCTAGTGTAACGGTTATTTCCCCGGTGAGTAATCGGTGGGCGACAGGTAACGGATTTCACTGGTCATGCGTGGCGGAGCCGCTGGCGCGCCACCGGCGGGGGCGGGTTGGCCGGCGTTATACTTCTCCATGAAGGCGCGGAACTCGGCGAAAAATCCCTGCCAGGAAGTTCGCGCAGTTTCCCGGTCCTTGTGCGCCAGCAGATAGATAAAGGAACTCTTGTCCAGTGCCGACCAGAAGTGCACGGTTTGCATGCCGTGTTTCCTAAAAAGTTCCGCCTCGCCACCCTTGAAGCGGTCGATGGTGCCGGCCAGCCCGTCCTGACCAGTGTTATATTTACGCAGTTCGAATAATCTGGCAGTGCCCGCTGCCGTGTCGGCCACGTTCTCACCCGTGGGTATATCAAGAGATTCCATGTAAATGGAAACCGGCGGGCCGGCAAGTATGCGGCCACCCTCTTCCGATTTGCGGGCGACTTCCTGCCACTCCGGATCAGCCAGGAAGGCCTGCCAGGCAGCATCCGCCGTGGCTTTGTCTTTATGGGCGACGATATAAACCAGCAAATTGGCCGGGTCCTCACCTTCGGCACCCTCCATCACCGTCCAGTAATAAAGATTCTCGATGCCGTGTTTCTCAAACAACTTGAGCGTGTGGTCGCGGAAACGGGTGTTCAGGGCATCGAGCTTGCCGGGATTGGCGGTATAAATACGTACTTCATAAAGTTTATCGGCGGCGGTCGAGGCTAGCGGATAAATCAGCAACAGGCCGAGACAAGCACTGACGATAGCGCGAATTAACTTGAGTGAAAAATGGCAGTTGTTCATATTCATATCATCCATTGTTGGCGGTTTGATGGTAAAGAAATCAGGTCGTGAACATAATAAGGTTCAGTTTTCTGGCAATGTAGAGGTATCGTGGCATGGAATAATACTGTTTACCAGCCTGACGACATACCGTAGGGAACAGTGGTCAGCACGGCTTCGATCTGACGGATCTTGCCTTTTTTGACTTTGAATATCTCGGCGATGATGAAGGAGAACGGCTGCCGGAAAGCGGGGCTGACGTCGACGGTTGCGCCGGTGGTCAAATTTTTATAGCTGGGAATACTGCCGTCGTGGTCAAAATAGCCAAATGCAAAAGACAGACCATAGACCGGATCCACCGCGACGAAGCGGCGCTCGCGGATGTCAGTGACAATGACGGAAAAACCGGTATCGAATTGCGCCTTACAACCCATTTTCGCCATCCCCTGTGCTTTCGGATCGGTGGAGTTGGCGGTCTCAGTGCCGTTCTCGCGCCGCTGACAATCGGGATCGAAGGGCACGTTGTTCCCATGCTCATCGGTATCCAGGCCGGTGAAATAACTGTTGCCGATAGCCACCAGCTCCGCGCGTGACAGGCGTTCGTTCTCCGGTACCGGTTCCGCGAACAAGGGGTGCGGGTCATTACGTTGCGCGTTACTGAAGGCACTGGGGGTGATGCTGCGCACCACCAGGTTTTCGATTTCCGATACCTGTTTCCCCATTTCCACTTTCAGGCGGGTGGCGAAGAAATTCCGGTTGCCGTTTTCCAGGATGATGCCGAGCATGCCGATAGAACCCGCTTCCTCATCGACGATGTCGATGCGGTAAACCGGCAGGTCGGACACCGTTTGCCAGAGACCGTCATTCAGATTCAGGCGCACGCCGTTTTCGGTGTATTTTACGTTTCTGGTGACGGACAGGCTGGATGCGTCGTGATTTTTCAGGGCCTGCAGGTAGGTATTTAAAAAACCGGACAGGCATTCGCGGTTACATTCGACGGCGGCAGCGGTGCTGTTGATAATGCCGAATGACAGGGCCAGTGTGACAACAATCTTGACCAGGACGCGATTCATGAGCTTTCCTCCGATTGATAGAACCTATTTTTATCATGCCGACAGAGATGCTGGCGGTGAGCATAATCGCCTTAATTGTTTTAGTCCACATTCAATTCACTGCACCGGAATGTCGTTCCGGGCAGTCTGTTCGTTAGACTGGAATGTGGCTTTGGACCGGGCTGATCAAGGAATTACGGTATTAACAGGGAATATCCGAGCCCGGCGAGCGCACATGCGACGATGATGGCGATAATCCCTACCTTGTATTTGAATAGCGCGACAAAGGAGGCCAGGACAATAACCGCCGCGAACCATTCGAAACCGGCGTCGATACCCCGCGGCCAGAGCACGTGGTAGACGAAAAAAACCGCGAGGTTCAGGACCACGCCAACTACCGCAGCGGTGATCGCGGTTAACGGCGCTGTGAACCTGATGTCATGTTTGGTCGTTTCAATGAAAGGACCGCCAACCAGTATGA
>JACVQI010000249.1 GCA_015661095.1 Gammaproteobacteria bacterium | reverse complement strand
GCAATAGAGCCAAGATCAGGTTACTGGACCTTGCCGGCGGGTTTTATGGAGCTGGGGGAAACTTTAACAGAAGCGGCCCGGCGCGAGACACTGGAAGAGGCTCATGCCCGGGTCGATATTCAGCATCTGTATGTGGTGATAAATCTGCCCCAGGTGAACCAGGTGTATTTTATGTTTCGTTCCCGGTTGCGGGACCTGGAATATAAAGCCGGCACTGAGAGCAAGGATGTGCGTTTATTTATGGAGGCGGAGATACCCTGGGAGAACCTTGCCTTCAGCACTATTCGATACACGTTGGAACATTATTTTCAAGACCGGAACAGGGGGCAGTATCCTCTGCATCTGGGTGATATCACCAAGGAGGAAAACCGCTTTATTTTCCGGCCTGGCCCTGAATCAAGTTAAGCATCCCGCTCTGGAGCGGGTACTCAATCGTCATCAACTTCCAGCCAGCGTCCGAAGCTGCATTCATAACATTTGCCACCGACACTGACCCGCTGCCCTAATTTGAACTCCCGGTCATTCCAGAAACAGTTTTCATTCATCAGTTCCATACTTACCGTGGCTTCATCGGCTGCAGGGCCTGCTCTTTCAGAGGTTTTTTTAGCAGGATCTGCCGGGTCAACATTCACCGTATTCTTATCTGACATGGCTGGTCTCCATCGCTGGCAATTGGGTCTTATCTTAAACTTTGTATAGTCAATGTGCCAGTAGCATCACAAGACCTTGAATATGAACCACTTGAAATTACCGGGGAGATCGTTATTGTATGCGCCTCTTTTTGCTGTGACTAAACCTGTGCCTGGAGATATAAATCAATGATTAAACCGCATGGTTCAGAACAACTGCGTCCTCTCTATGTTGACGATGCTGCTGTTATTGAGGAAGCAGAAGGCTTGCCCGCGCTGCTGTTAAATTCGGCGGCGGCGGCGAATGCCGTCATGCTGGGCGCCGGTTATTTCACTCCGTTATCAGGCTATATGAACATTGCCGATGCCATGAGTGTCGCTGACAACATGTACACGACTGAAAGCCTGTTCTGGCCGGTACCGATACTGAACCGTACACATGACATTTCGTCAATTCAGGGGGCCGAACGGATCGCCCTCAGAGACCCGAATGTCGCGGGCAATCCGGTATTGGCGGTCCAGCAGGTGGCCGCCATTGAAATCCTGTCGGATGAGCAATTACAGCATATGACGGCGAAGGTATTCCACTCATCTTCAACCGATCATCCCGGTGTGCAGACCTTTCAGGGTCTTGGGAAGTATGTGATCTCAGGACCAATCCAGGTTTTGAATTACAGTTATTTCGCAACGGAATTTCCGGATACATTCCGGACCGCTGTGCAGATCCGTGAGCAGATTAAACGGAATGGCTGGCAAAAAGTCGTTGCCTTCCAGACCCGAAATCCCATGCACCGCGCCCATGAAGAACTCTGCAAAATGGCCTTGGAGATTCTGGCAGCCGATGGGGTCTTGATCCACATGTTATTAGGCAAGCTTAAACCCGGAGATATCCCGGCCGACGTCCGGGATGCGGCGATCCGTAAAATGGTGGAGTTGTATTTCCCGAAAAATACGGCACTGATTACAGGATATGGTTTTGATATGCTGTACGCCGGCCCCAGGGAAGCAGTGCTGCATGCGGTGTTCCGGCAAAATTGCGGTTGCTCACATCTCATTGTCGGACGTGATCATGCCGGGGTTGGCAGTTTCTATGGTCCATTTGATGCGCAGACCATCTTTGACGAGGAAGTCCCGGCAGGCGCATTGGCGATTGAAATATTCAAGGCCGACAATACTGCCTATTCCAGGAAACTCGACCGGGTGGTCATGATGCGGGATGCCCCGGATCATACTCCTGAGGATTTCGTCAATTTATCAGGCACCAAGGTGCGGGAACTGCTCTCGGCAGGCAAGGAGTTGCCGTTGGAATTCGCCCGGCCCGAGGTTGCCCATATTTTGATGGATTATTATCAAAAGCAGTCACCGTAAACTCAGTTTCGGTTTCACTTGCGACTCAGGTTCTTCCCCGACCATATATTGACAATAGAAATTTTTCGTCTATAGTGTTAGCACTCATAACGATAGAGTGCTAACAATTATTGATAACTATATATTAATCAATGAGTTGTATTTAATAAGTAATATTTATGGAGGCATAATAAATGAAAATTCGTCCTTTACATGATCGGGTGATCGCCAAACGTTTGGAAGAGGAGAAAACTACACCAGGCGGGATAGTGATTCCCGACAGTGCAGCTGAGAAACCTATCCAGGGTGAGATCATCGCGGTCGGCAATGGCAAATTGCTCGAAAATGGTGAACTACGCAAATTGGATGTCAAAAAAGGCGACAGGATCCTGTTTGGCAAGTACTCCGGTACAGAAGTCAAAGTGGATGGAGTTGAGTACCTGGTCCTGCGCGAAGACGACATCATGGGCGTGATTGAAAAGTAATTTTTGGAGAATATGAAATGAGTGCAAAAGAAGTAAGATTTTCTGATGATGCCCGTTCCCGCATGGTGAAGGGCGTCAATATACTGGCCAACGCGGTTAAGCAGACACTGGGACCACGCGGCCGCAATGTGATACTGGAAAAAAGTTACGGCGCACCGACAGTTACCAAGGACGGTGTATCCGTAGCCAAGGAAATTGAACTGGAAGACAGGTTTGAAAATATGGGCGCCCAGATGGTCAAGGAAGTGGCATCCAAGACCTCGGATGTCGCGGGTGATGGAACGACGACAGCCACCGTGCTGGCCCAGGCCATACTGCGCGAGGGTCTGAAGGCGGTTGCCGCCGGCACCAATCCAATGGATCTGAAACGTGGTATCGACAAGGCCGTTACTGCGGCAGTAGCCGAGTTGAAGAGGCTGTCCAAACCTTGTGAAGACACTAAAGCCAT
The DNA here is from genome assembly GCA_015661095.1 of Gammaproteobacteria bacterium. GTDB lineage: Bacteria > Pseudomonadota > Gammaproteobacteria > Eutrophobiales > Eutrophobiaceae > JACVQI01. The sequence goes on along the minus strand of JACVQI010000249.1, from coordinate 288 downwards.
TGCCCAGGTGGGCACGATATCCGCCAACTGCGATGAATCTATCGGTAACCGTATTGCGGAAGCCATGGACAAAGTCGGTAAAGAAGGCGTCATCACGGTTGAAGAAGGTTCCAGCCTCGAAGATGAGCTGGAGATCGTGGAAGGTATGCAGTTCGACCGTGGTTACCAGTCACCGTATTTCATCAATAAACAGGACACCATGAGCGTGGAACTGGAAGAGCCTTATATCCTGTTGCATGATAAAAAAATCTCCAATGTCCGTGACATGTTGCCCGTCCTGGAAGCTGT
>JACVQI010000248.1 GCA_015661095.1 Gammaproteobacteria bacterium | reverse complement strand
CTTTTTTCAAGGGTGGCACTTTGTGACGATTGCGCATGGAATGCCAGAGGTCCCAGTCACGCTGAAGATTGAGCCAAAGTTCCGGCCCGGTTCTGAGGGCTTCGCCGAAGGCGAGCGCTGATTCCGCCGTGACCCCGCGGCGGCCATTAACAATCTCGTTCAACCGTGCGTAGGTCCAATCCAGATGCGCGGCAAATTGCCGCTGGGAAACACCCAGTGGTTCAAGATATTCCTTGAGCAGCATTTCTCCGGGATGGGTGGGTGGTCTGTTTTTGGGTAACATCGGTTTAATCCTCATAAACTAATCATGATAATCGACGATTTCAACATTAAGAGCATCATTATCCTGCCATTTGAAAATGATACGCCATTGATCATTAATCCTGATGCTCCAGTATCCTTCAAGTTGTCCGCGCAGCTTTTCGAGGCGGTTTCCGGGCGACGCCCGGAGCAGGTCAATCCGTGGCGATGCATTGAACTGGTCCAGTAAACGCCGAGCCCTGCTGTGCAGTTCGTGCGGGACAGTCCGTGCCGGACGGCTGTCAGTGCCGTCGTAGATATCCTGTGTGGCTTTACCGGTGATGTTCCTTATCATGGTTTTAATTATATCGATTATCGATATAGTTGAGAAGTATTAGCTCACAACAACAGGAATATCCAGTTTGTATAAACCGTAATATCAGGCGCGACTATCCCTGCGGTTATCTGCACTTTGCCGACGTTGGCAAAATGGAGTCACTTGTTATTTCCTGATTCTTTACAAGAGGTTATGACACACTCGATTCGCTCCCGGTGAATTAGTCCCGGAAGGAGAGGGAGAAATTAATAATAAAGATTGTTCGTGGGACAGCTCACTACCATGAAGGGCGATATCTTCATCAACTGCTGGTGAAGATCAGTTTCGGCCGGTTATATAAAGTGGCGGCGATAGCGGCCAGGATCAGGCCGAGGGTAAGGGTGCCGCCGAAAGACAGTCCCAGCCACAGAGCCGGGATGGTTTCGCCGCGGACGATTTCACCGATGAGCAGGTTTTGCGAAAACAAGGGCGGCCACATCATATGTGTTTCCGGCTTGACCGGATTGACCATGAACAACATGCTGGGGATGATGGGGATCAGGATCACCAGGCCCATATAGGACTGGGCCTCCTTATAGGTCTTGGCATATGCCGCTAACAAAGTCAGCAAGGCGGCTGCCAGCACGGTCACCGGGGCAATTACCAACAGGATCTTCAGTACCGCCTGGCTGGATAGATGCAGGTCCAGACCAAGCTGATCGATAGGCATGAAAGGTAAAAACAATTTGAACGACAGCAGTGTCAGTGTCAGCGAGGCGAAGGCGAAAAAATTGGTCGCCAGCATCTTGCCGGACATGATCTGCCAGCGCGCGACGGGATTGATCAGCAACGGCTCCAGCGACTGGCGTTCCTTTTCCCCGGCCGTACTGTCCATGGCCTGGTGCAAACCGCCGGTAAAAGCAGTCAGCATTAATATATAGGGCAGGAAGATCATCACCATCAAGGCCCTGCTCTTGGGCGTTGAGAGATCGACGTCCTTGATCTGGATGGGTGAGTCGAGATTGGAGCTGATACCGCGCAGTTGCAGGCGCAATCTGCCGATCAACTGGTTATAGCCATTCAGTATCCACCGGACCCGATTCAGGGCCGTGCCCGATTCGCGGCGAGAGGGATCCGCGATCACCTCCACCGGCGCCGGCGTGCCTTCACGCCAGTGGTCAGCGAAGTCATCGGGTATGCGGATAATGACCTCGGCTTTCTGCTCACGCACCAGTGCTTCGGGATCGTCCGGTGGCGGCAATACGACCATACCCTGCTGTTGCAGGAACTCCACCAGATTGGGCGCATGTTCCTGGCCGATGACCGGGACTTCCAGGGTTTTCTCCGCCCGCTCCTCCTGTAAGCTGACGCCGAAGTAAGCCAGCCCCAGGAACAGCACCGGAAACAGGATCGGTCCCAGTAACAAGGTGTTAAACACGGCACGGCGATCGCGGAGGCTTTCACGCACTTCTTTTCTGAAGACGGTACTGATGCCTCTCATGCCAGCAAACCCTCATCAGTGCCGATCAGTTTTACGAAGGCGTCCTCGATGGTCGCGCAGCGGCTCTGTTGCAGTAGTTCAGCGGCAGTACCATCCGCCGCGATCTTGCCGGCAGCGATGATGACGATCCGGTCGCACAGGGCGGTCACTTCCTGCATGATATGCGTCGACAGCACCACCGAACGGCCGGCGCTTTTCAGATCCAGGATATATTTGCGCAGTTCGCGGGTGCTCATGACATCCAGGCCATTGCTGGGTTCATCCATCAGGACGGTTTGCGGGTCATGCACCATGGCCCTGGCAATGGCTACCTTGACGCGCTGGCCCTGGGAAAATCCGCCGGCGCGCCGATCGATGAAATCGGCCATACTCAGCCGTTCAACGAATTCCTCGATGCGCTTGCGGATATCCTGATCCGCCATGCCATGCAATTCGCCATAGTAATGGATGTTCTCCCGCGCCGTCATACGCGCATATAAACCACGGTTATCCGGTACCACGCCGATGGTGTCCTTGATGGCCATGGCGTCCCGTGTGGGATCCAGATCATCGATGCGGATCTCGCCCGAGTCGGGCGGCAATAGTGAGTACAACATGCGCAGTGTGGTGGTTTTGCCGGCGCCATTCGGGCCGAGCAGTCCGGTCACCTCTCCGTCGCGGGCCTCGAACGATATTCCCTGTACGGCTTTGACCTCGCCGAAGGATTTGTGCAGGTTGGTAACTTTGATCACGGGTTAGGTCCGAGGATACTGGTGAAGAACGGCGCCGGTTTGATCCGGGCGACACAGGCCGTGTCTAGACCTTGCACAGAACCAGATTCGATGAATGCGCCGGCGATCTCACGCAGACAATAATTGGTGATGACAGAATGACCCAGCCCAACACCGGTCAACACCAGGCTGTGGGGAAAATGGGCGGCTGTCTGTTCCGCATACGACGGTGGCGTGACCGGATCGCGGGTACCGGTCAGCAACAATACTGGCGCAGCGGCCGTCACCGGAACATGAAAATCCGGCACGGGTTCGCCACGGGGCCAGATCCCGCATTCCGTCTGGATCACCGACAGTAAAGTATTACCCAGTATGGTGTCACCAGAATCATACTGGCCAGCCATAAAGGGATAATCCTCATTGCAAATAAC
>JACVQI010000247.1 GCA_015661095.1 Gammaproteobacteria bacterium | reverse complement strand
GTACGGCAACTGGAAAATTTTTGTCGTTGGGTGACGGTGATGGCGTCCGGTAACGAAATCCATATCGATGAATTGCCACCGGAACTCCGCGATTCCGCCAATGAGATTTATGCACACGATGATTGGGAAACAAAATTCCGGCGCTGGGTCGAGTCCAATCTGTTGCAGGGTGAAACGAAGCTGCTGAATGACGCCCTGCCGAAATTTGAACGGATCATGATTGAAGAAGCGCTAAGACAATCAGGAGGTCGCCGTCAGGATGCAGCCAAATTATTGGGTTGGGGACGCAATACCCTGACCCGGAAAATCAAGGCCCTTGATTTGAACGTCTGAGTCAGCGGTATATCTGACAGCTAATCATGTGCAATCAGTGAGTTAGCAACAGTATCCGAGAGGCGCCCAATCTGCGTCGTGACTCCCACTCCCCTCCATGATATATATTTAGGTACGAATAAGATTAGGGAGCGGCAATGATCAAAGAACGAGTGGTTGCATACGAACACAATGGCGCCGTCCTGGAAGGTTTCCTGGCTTGTGACGATGCCACTGACAAACCACGGCCGGGGATTTTAATTTCTCATGCCTGGGCTGGCCGGGGTGAATTTGAATGCCAGAAGGCCCGTGATCTGGCGGAACTGGGGTATGCGGGTTTTGCCCTGGATCTGTACGGCAAGGGAGTATTGGGCAGCGGGCCCGAGGAAAATACCCGCCTGATGACGCCGTTTCTGCAGGACCGTGCCTTGCTGCAAGCGCGTATGCAACGGTCACTGGAGATCATGCAGGCGCAGCCGGAAGTCGATTCGAAAAAAGCCGCGGCGATCGGCTTTTGTTTCGGCGGTTTATGCGTGCTGGATCTGGCCCGGATCGACAGCAACATCAAAGGCGTGATCAGTTTTCACGGCCTCTTTAACCCGCCGGCCAATTTCAAGGCCAGGAAGATCAAGGCCAAGGTCCTGGTCCTGCACGGCAATGATGATCCCATGGTACCAGTCGAAATGGTCACGGCCCTGGAACAGGAATTAACCAGGGCTGGCGCAGACTGGCAGATCCATGTCTATGGTAACACCAAGCATGCGTTTACCAATCCCCAGGCGAATGACTCCGATATGGGGACAGTCTATAACGCCAAAGCCGACAGACGCTCCTGGCAGGCGATGCGAAATTTCCTGGAAGAATTATTTTGAGATTTGAAACACGGAGGCGCGGAGGAATAAAAGAAAAAACAGTAAAAAACAAATATTTCTCAAGCTAACGCAGGCCTGAGAATAAAAATATATTGGGTCTCACATCTTTGGGTATTGATTTGCTGTCATACCGGATTTATTCCGGTATCCAGTATAACCAGTTATTAATTTTTCTCCGTGTCCTCTGTGCCTCCGTGTTTTATATCTTCTTAATCAGATCCTGTACCTTTGTGCAGATCAAATCGCGCACCTCGGCAAACTTTTTCAAATTCAGGTTTTTCGGATCAGGGAAATCCCAATCCTGCCGGGCTTTGGCACGAACAACCGGGCATTGGTCACCGCAGCCCATGGTGACGACCAGGTCATATTCAATGTCAGGAATATCATCGAGTCCCTTGGATGCGTGGACAGACAGGTCATAACCAGCTTGTTGCATGGCCTTGATGGCCTTGGGATGGATCTTGCCGGAAGGATGCGAGCCGCTGCTGTAGGCCTTGATGACAGTCTGTCCATACATGTTGGCAAAGGCCTCGGCTATCTGGCTGCGGCAGGAGTTCTCAACGCAGACAAACAGCGCGTTTTTCATTGTGTGGAGTTTCAGTCGAGCCAGGCTGTTGCCTGCTTGGCGTAATAAGTGAGAATACCGTCGGCGCCGGCGCGCTTGCAACCGAGTAAGGATTCCAGGGCCACCGTGCGCTCATCCAGCCAGCCGTTACGCGCGGCGGCCTTCAGCATGGCATATTCGCCGCTGACCTGGTAAACGAAAGTGGGGGCGCCAAATTCGTCCTTTACTCTACGAACGATATCCAGATAGGGCATACCCGGTTTGACCATGACCATATCCGCGCCTTCCTGTAAATCCAGAGCGACCTCGCGCAAGGCCTCATCCGAATTGGCGGGGTCCATTTGATAGGTTTGTTTGCTGCCTTTACCGAGATTGGTGGCAGAGCCTACGGCATCCCGAAACGGACCATAGAAACCGGAGGCATATTTGGCTGAATAAGCCATGATGCGCGTATTCGCATGTCCGGCCTGCTCCAGCGCCTGGCGAATCGCGCCGATGCGCCCATCCATCATATCGGAGGGAGCGACAATATCGACGCCGGCCTCCGCCTGTGACAGTGCCTGTTTCACCAGCACTTCAGTGGTGACATCATTCAGGACATAGCCGTTATCATCGATGATGCCATCCTGGCCATGCGTGGTGAAGGGGTCCAGGGCAACATCGGTCATGACACCGAGTTCCGGCACGGCCTGTTTCAGCGCCCTTACCGCTCGTTGTGCGAGTCCTTCGGGATTGTATGCTTCCTTCCCGTCCAGGGATTTTTTCTCAGCCGGCGTTACCGGGAATAAGGCAATGACTGGTATCCGCAGTTTCAGAATCTGTTCCGCCTCCCGCAGCAGTTCGTCGATGGTGAGCCGCTCGACGCCGGGCATCGAATCCACCGCCTGCCGGTTTTTTTTACCCTCGATGATAAACAGGGGATAGATGAAATCGTCCGGCGTCAGGATAGTTTCGCGCACCAGACGGCGGGTGTAGCCATGTTCGCGCAGGCGCCGCATACGGGTCGCGGGGAAAGATGACAGGTATTTGTTAGTCATGGTTTGAGGCTATGCAAGTCCAGGTTATGGAATTATATCGTCCCATGCTTCCGGATTCTAACCGAGAATTGAATCCGTGCAGCGATATTATGCTGGTCCAGCCCGAATTCGTTGCGATGGAGCAGGTGCAGGCATACTAGCAGGACAGTACCGGGTAAAATTTCCTTTGGCCAGGGTTTTCAGGGACAATAGCAGAATCTTAGTGATAACGATCAGACGGAACCCGCTAAATCCATGCGAACAATTCAGGTAATCTGTTTCTGCGCCCTACAGATGGCTACTCTGGCATTACCTGCGGAAGATGCCAGTTCGCTGTTCAAGGCCATCCATGATCGTATCTATCAGATCCAGACCATCGAACTGAATTCCGGCAGCAAGTCCTCTCTGGGTTCGGCCTTTCAGGTCAACGCCAACGGT
>JACVQI010000246.1 GCA_015661095.1 Gammaproteobacteria bacterium | reverse complement strand
CAGTGCACCACTTTTCAGCCTGCCTGGCGCTGATCCGGCCCGGCTGGTGGTGGAGGGCGAGAATCGGCTCCGACTGACCCGGCCGCTTGGTAAACAATCCCTGCCGGATCTGAAGGCCGGATCGATGCGGATCACGATAACGGCGATGCGCCCGGTGCTGTTCGGTCTGCGTGAGACGCGGACCACGGCCGCTCGCGATATCGATGTGCGCCTGACGCCGCCGCGTGTCAACCCAATGTCGCAGTTCCATTACATCAATCACGCCGGCTCGGAGATGGTGGTGTACCGCGTTATCCCACCAGAGGCCGAGTCCGGTGTGCGCGTCGGCGAACACGAGTACCGCGGTTTTCCGGCCGCCGGCGCCGGGATCAAAACTGACGATACATCGTTGCACGTGGCATTTTTCGCGCTGTTGTGGGATCAAGATGTGAAGACACCCATTCGGCTTTTTGCCCGGGACGAGCTGGGCAACGAAGGCACCGCCGGATTTGATTACCGCGTCTTCCCGAAAAGCTTCCGCCACGGCACCATCGACCTCAACGACGATTTCCTGACCAAGGTGGTAACCGAGATTCTGCCGCAGTCGACCGAGCTCCATGTCGAAGACCCCACGAATTTGCTTGCCTCCTACATCAGCATCAACAACGAGCTGCGGCGGCGGAACAACGAGCAGATCGCCGCCCTGGCGAACCAGACGGCGACCGAGTTACTCTGGCGTGGGCCGTTCAAGCAACTGGTAAATACCGCCGTGGAAGCAGGTTTCGCGGACCAGCGCACCTACTACTATGAAGGGCAGGAGGTGGATCACCAGGTGCATCTTGGCTACGATCTCGCCTCCACGGTCAATGCCCCCGTGCATGCGGCCAACCGGGGCAGGGTGGTGTTTACGGGATGGCTGGGCATCTATGGCCAGTCGGTGGTGGTGGATCACGGCATGGGCTTGCAGTCTCTGTATTCGATGGATCAGTTGCTCGGCCGCACGGGAATGACAGGACTGGCCGCCGGGGACCATCTGCACTTCACCACCCTCCTGGGCGGTAATCCCGTTACGCCCGTGGACTGGTGGAGCGTGCAGTGGGTGCAGGATCGCATCCTGCGCAAACTGCGCGAGGCCGGCGCTACCGATCTATAACATGGAGTTCGCAGTGCTTTGCTGCATCCGGGCTGCGATCGCTGATCATTTCACTACCGGTGCGCCCCAGGGCGCGTAAGTCGCTCGAAATTCCGGCAGGGATTCACAACGCGCGACGAAACTCCGTAGTACCGGATAGGCGTCGAGCGGTGCCTCGGTACTGACCGATTCGCTGATAAAAGTAACGACGCATGCGAGCGTGATATCGGCCTGGGTCAGGCGGTCGCCCAGCAACCAGGCACCGTCTGGTCTGGTCACGCAATGTTCATCCAACACTCGCAGAGTGCCGTACAGTTGTGTCACACAGCGCTCTACCCAGGGTGCATAACGTTTATCCGGTGGCCGCATGACGCGTTCATAGATGAGATCGCGCCCTTTCTCCGCGGCGCCTATGGAATGGGAAATCAGGCGCAGTGCCTCGCGCCGGGCGGTACCGGAGGCTGGCAGTAGCGCCCGATCCGGGCCAGCACTATCATCCAGGTAATCGAGTATGGCTGCCGATTCAATGACTATATCGCCGTTATCCAGAACCAGCGTCGGCACACGTCCGAGCGGATTAAATTCACGAATGCGCTCCTGATCCTTGCCTACCGACCAGTTGGCATGCTCAAACGGCATTTTGAGATATTTCATCGAGACGGCCACACGCCGCACGAAGGGTGAATCGAACATACCTATGAGCATCATCGACTGTATCCTCTATTAATGATGTCGGCCGTATATTGAGCGAGCGGGACGTTGTTGAAATCGGGATGCGAATAGGAATGGTTGCCGAGATCGGCGCCGGACACGGACGTCGGGGTTTGTGACAAGACCGTGCCGGTGATCAGAAATATAGTGGCGGCGATAAAGACGCTTCTCATCTATCGCCCCGGCTTAATTCATTATTTTCGAAGCCCGCCCCGGGCGGAATCCCAGATAACCACATCGGGAGAGCCATCCTTATCGTCTTCGCATAGTCGGTGTGCGGCAGTGGCGGTAAATGATTCTGCATCCGCGCTGATGATACTCATCTGTACATTGGGGTCAATTGTCAGTTTCAAGGCTTCGAGTCCGGTAGAATAAGTGCGGTGAACAGCAAAATAGTCTGACTCCGCTGCCGCAAGGTCATGCAAGAGAGTTTTGGACAGTTCGCAATGTTTGCGATGGGTATAATTCGGCACGATGATCGCCGCTGTCACGAACATGCCGGCGATGACGAGTTGCAGGTCCGTGTTGCCCTTGCCACCGAAGCCCATATGCCCCTGCAGGGCCGCGATCACGAGAAACGGCAGCCACAACAGCGCCAATACGATCATGACCCAGTCGGCATAGCCCAGGAAGAAGATCATCGCCGCCGATACGGCCCCCATGAGAATGACAAACAGAAAACCCATTTCCTTAATACCAGGACTTTGATTTCAGTATTGTACAGCTCATCAGAAGATCGGCTGTTCCGTATCAGTTAGGCGCCAGTCGAACGTGGATTGGGATTTGGACAAAGCCTGCTCCAGTCTATCCATGGTGCGCTTCTGCATTTCTGAAGGTTGCACGGTGACCGCGATAGTCTGCAACCCGCCCAGCTGCTTCTCGATGATAGCCTTGGAAGCGGGATGGCTGGGGGCGAACACACAGACTGTGACTGTGCCATGGGCCGCCTGTTGCCAAGCCAGGCGGAAGGCCGCCAGGATCAGAGCGGTGCCGATGCCGGCCCCGCGCCACTCCGGTTCAACGAGTAAACCGGCTATCCAGAGTTTGCGGCTAGGCCGTTCGAGCCGCATGCGCAGGCCACCAGCCAGCTGACCCAGTGACCCATCGGTCTCCAGGGCATAGCAGCCGATGCCGCTGCTCCGGCCATAACGGCTGATGCGTACCAGACCGATGATCAGCCAGAGCACAGCGATAATAGTCAAAACCGTGGCAAGCGTGTCGGCCCGTGGCAGCAGGTGCTGAAAGAGTCGCGCGGCCACCAGTAACACCAGTGGGATGCCCACAAACAGGCCGAATTCCCCGGTCAGCACCATCCGGGCGAAGGCCTGCGGGAATTCGCGCAGGCTGAAAAAGCCGCGCGTGACATATCTGGCCACGGACGAGCCGGTGGCGATGGAGTAAACGATGGCTAAGCGCTGGCCGCTGTTCATCGGTCCGGCGTTCCTGGTTTCCTGCCGATCAGCAGAAAAGTCTTTACCACGCCGATACCCTTGACCTCAACATCACCGCGCGCCTCGAAATCGTAACTGTCGCGCAGGCGTTCCCAGGTGGCGGCGCTGACCTGGATCTGATCCGGCACGCCGCTGGATTCCATGCGGCTGGCGAGGTTCACTGAGTCGCCCCACAGGTCGTAGATGAACTTCTTCAACCCGATCACGCCCGCGACCACGGGGCCGGTATTGATACCGATGCGGATCTTCAGTTGGCTGGCGAATTCGCGGTTGTGTTCCCACAACGACTCGCGCATGGCCAGGGCCATGTCGGCTATGGCCACTGCGTGGTCCGGGCGCGCCACGGGCACGCCGCAGCAGCACATGTAGGCATCACCGATGGTCTTGATCTTTTCCACCCCGTAACGGCCGGATAGTTCATCGAAGCGCGAGAACAGCCGGTTCAGCATAACCACCAGTTGCTCCGGAGTCACCAGGGTCGACATGCGTGTAAAGCCGACTATATCGGCGAACAGGATAGTGGCCTCGGCGTAGCCATCGGCTATGGTCTGCTTGCTCGCCTTCAGCCGTGCGGCGATCGGCGCCGGCAGGATATTCAGCAGCAGCGCCTCCGAGCGCGCCTGTTCGCGCACCAGCGCCGCCTGCGCCTTGTCGCGTTCAACCACGAAGAAGCGCAGGGAAAGGAACGCGAGCGTGGATACCATCAGGACATTCTCGCCGAACAGCAGTACCTGTTGCAGGGTGGCGCCGCCGGCGATGTCACGTGCCGCCGCCGCCAGGATGAGCAGGGCATAGGCGCCGAACCACCAGACCGCCAGGCGGGTACCGAGGAATACCAGCGCGCACAGCGGCGCCAGCAGGGACCACAGCACGATAGTGCCGGATGCTGCGTATCCG
>JACVQI010000245.1 GCA_015661095.1 Gammaproteobacteria bacterium | reverse complement strand
CACGCGCAAGCCGGATGGTAACGATGATGGGTACGTGGGAGTGACCTACGGCGCTTATGATCGCACAGAAGTCAGAGGCGCAGCCGGGTTGACCCTCGTCCCCGACACGCTGTTCGCGCGCTTCGCGGGTACCTCTCGTAGCAGCGATGGTTATGTCACGCGCTATGATTATGCCTGTGCGAACAACCTGCCGGCACCAGGCACTGTGGGTGGTCTGCCGAACTATCAACAGTCGGCAAATTGTGAACTGGGTACGGAAGGGGGCCAGTCCTATACCTCCGGCCGCATGCAATTGCGCTGGGTGGTTGCCGACAATTTCGAGGCCAACCTCGCCGCCAGTATCGTGAACGACGATTCGGAGTCACAGCCGGGCGTGCTCGTGGCTGCGAAGGATCACTCGAACTCATTAATTTTCGATCCCACGCAGGGCTCTCTGGTGCCGATTTGGTACGATAACGGCGCAGTCGGTGGCGGTACCGCCGGGGTTTACAATGCGGGAGTCGATATTCCTTACGATAATCGCTTCGCAACCGGTGGCACTTATATCAACTATGCCACCTATATCGACGACGGCACCAGCACACCCCATCCGCTCTTCCAGGGCAGCACGCCTGGCGCGAATACGCAGGTGTATAAACCTTACGTCATTGACCCGGTCAATGAATTGGAAGCATGGGACGTGTCACTCAATCTCGACTGGCAGTTGACGGACAATATCGGGCTGCTGTACGTAATGGCATACCGCGAATACCAGAACGATTTCGCTGAAGATACCGATGGTTCGCCGCTGGCGGTACAGCAACTGCTGCAGGTGATGGAACACACGCAGTGGACCCACGAACTGCGCATGAACGCCACAATTTTCGACGGAAAAGTTGATACCACGCTCGGCTGGTTCTATCTGGACCAGGAAACCAACGAAAACGCGCGGGTCGATCTGCCCTATGTCGGATTTGATTTCATCCATGGGCCCGATCTGGTGCCCTCTAGCAACTGGGCGATTTATGGACACGCGACCTGGCATGTTATGGACAAAGTCGACGTATCAGCCGGCCTGCGCTATTCGGAAGACGAAAAGAGCTACACCTTCCACCGGCGTAACCCTGATCTGACACCGGTCCAACCCTGTGTCGCCCCGCCGTTTTTCTTCTTTTTTAACCCGGCCGGGTGTGGTGTGTATGGTCTGGATGGGCTCCCTGTTTCCTATTCCAGCGATACTCTGGATTGGCGCACGGCCCTCTCTTATGACATAAATGATGATGTCATGGCGTATTTTCAGGTTGCCTCCGGCTACAAGGCGGGCGGCAATAATGCGCGGCCGTTCTTTCCCAGCCAGCTCAATGCGTTCGACCCGGAAAAACTCATCACCTACGAACTCGGCATGAAGAGCACCTGGTGGGATCAACTGCGCCTGAACGCGGCGGTTTTCTGGAATGACTATACCTCGATCCAGTTACCGACCAACGAGTGCACCTGGGCGAATCCCGGTGAAACGACGCCTTGCGCCAGTCAGAACAATGTCGGCGACGCGGAAGTCTGGGGTATTGAGCTTGAAGCCGAATGGCATGCGACAGATGCGCTCAGTTTCGATGCCTCTTATAGTCATCTCGACTTCGAATATTCGAATATCGCGACGCTCGCATCCGGCCTCCCGGCATCGGCGGTTACGCTCGACATGATTTCGCCCTACACGCCGGAGGACAAGTGGAGCATTGGCGCACAGTACGAATGGATACTCGATAACGACCTGGGCAGCGTGACGCCGCGCATCGATGCCAGCTACCAGGGCGATGTCTTCGGGGCTGCCGTCAACGCTCCGGAGAACCTTATCGATAGCTATGCGCTTGTCAATGCACGCCTGACCTGGCGGTCACCCAGTGATAATTGGGAAGTCGCGGCCGAATTCACCAACCTGGCGGACAAGTACTATTATCAGACTATGTTTGATCTGTGGGGGCCTGTCGGCTATGTCCACGGCCAGCCCGGTCGCCCGGCCGAGTGGGCGCTGAGCGTCAAACGCAGGTTCTAATCAGTCTTATCTCTTGATACCAAGGCGTATCCGGCAACGGATACGCCTTTTTTATTGCTCCTGGAAACCCGGGCCTGGCAAACCCCGAAAGCATTATTCCCTGTGCTTTTCACTTATTTTTCTCATTTCACCGATCCTCTGCCCGAAAATACTATAATAATATTCTTCATAACGTGGCATGACCATCGATATCGGGTTTGCCTGGATGAACCTCTCGAACAATGAAACCATCGGGTTCATCGATGTGCCCGGTCACGAGGATTTGATGAAAAATGTCATGGCCGGCCTGTGGGGGATAAACGCCAGCCTGCTGGTCATCGCCGCGGACGATGGCTGGATGACGCAAACCTCCGAACATCTGCGCATCCTGGACTACTTCAATATTTCGCATGCACTGGTCGCCCTCACCAAAATAGATACTGTCACCGATCCGGACTGGCTGAACCTGGTGGAGGACGATATCCGTGCACGGCTGGAAAAAACCGCCTTGCGGGGCAGCCGTATCATGCGCGTCAGCGCCCTCACGGGCGCCAACATCGGCGAATTGCGCCAGGCCATCGAGGACTTGACCCGCAAGGCCGGACAACAAAAGGACATCGGCAAACCCCGGGTCTATATCGACCGGGTGTTTACCATCACCGGCAGTGGTACGGTCATCACGGGGACGCTGGTGGACGGCAGCCTGGCCCTGGATCAAAAAATTTCCATCTTCCCTAAAAACCTCAACGGCCGTATCCGCGGCATCGAGAGTTACAAGAAAATGGTCGATCGGGGTCTGCCGGGATCACGAGTGGCTTTAAACCTGGCGGGGATTAAAAAGGAAGACCTCGAACGCGGCGATATTATTTTCGACAAGGAGGAAATGGCTGTTGCCAGCCGCTGGGTGGATGTGAAACTGAACCTGGACGAAGCTAATAACTGGGTATTGAAGGACAAAATAAACCTGCTGGCTTACATGGGTACCCGGGAACTGCCGGTGGTGGTTAAATTACTGGATAAAAAATCCCTCAATCCCGGCACAACCGACTTTGTACAACTCCAGTTCGAAACGCCAGTCAGTTGCCGCATCGGTGATCGTTTAATCCTGCGGCGGCCGTCACCGGCGCTGACCGTCGGCGGCGCTACCGTGCTGGACCCGCTGGCAGATAAATTCAGGGTCCGTAACAAGGACAGGCTCCTGTCCCGGCTGGAAAACCGCGTCGATCTGGAACTGAATAAACTCATCATAACGGAACTGCAAAAGCGCAACTACGTGCTACGGGACGAGCTGTTACTGGCCAGTCATTTCGCCAAACAGGAGATAGAACATGCCGTCCGGAACCTGAAGGAACTAAAGGCCTTGATCATCGCCAGCCAATGGCTGGTCAATGCCAGCTTACTGGATGAGAAAAAGCAGGAGATGGTGGAACTGTTACGGCAATATCACCGGGATTATCCCATGGTCTACGGCATCACCCAGGCGGAATTAATGACGCAACTGGACTTGCCGAAGGAGATTCTGGACAGCATTATAAAGTTAATGGTGGCCGGTAAACTCATCAAGATGCATGAGACCTACGTGTCGCTGCCGGACCATACGCCCACTGTCACGACCGATCAGGAATTCATCATCGCCAGGATATTGCAGTTGTTTGAGGAATACACCAAAGCGCCGCCCAAAGGCAAGGAGCTGGCCGAACTAGTAGCCGGCAGCGAGAATGTCATTCCCTACATGTGCCGGAACAACCTGCTGGTGAGCCTACCGGAAGACGTGTTGCTGGAGGCCAGGCAATATGAAAGCCTGAAAAGCCGGATCATTGACATCATCCGCAAGCAGGGCAGTATCTCCATCCAGACCGCGCGCGATCAATTCGGATATACCCGTAAATATATCATCCCGTTGTTTACCAAACTGGATAGCGAGGGAATCACCACCATGAAAAATAATGAACGCGTGTTTACCAGGGCCTATCAGGATAAACTACAGCATTAATCCCTATTCAACTACCCGGACCATCGGAGCAGCAGCCATGAAAATAATGTTTATCATCAAACTTGCAATCATCAGTTTAATCTGGTCGCTCATCACCACTGCCCATGCGCAACAACTCCTGGTCGGTCCGATACCACTCAACTGCGACCGGGCTTGTCTGGAAAAACTGGTGAACGATTATCTCGCGGCCATCGTCGCCCACGATCCGTCCCGGTTGCCGCTATCCAAAGACGTACGCTATAGCGAAAACGAACAATTTCTAGATATTGGCGACGGATTCTGGAACACCGCTACGGCCGTCGGCAACTACAAACATTTCTACGCCGATCCCGAAGCTGGTCAGGCGGCTTTTATCGGCACGATGATCGAAGGCACCAATAAACTTCTGTATGCGTTACGACTGCGCATCGAACTGGGCCGGATCACGGAAGTGGAAACGGCCATCTACCGGCCGGGTGGCGCACCGTTTGACGGTGTGGCCGAGATGGACAAGCTGAGCCAGCCGGAAGCCATCTGGCTGGATCCGGTTCCCGCTGGCAAACGCGCCACCCGCCAGGAATTAATCGCTGTAGCCAATGCCTATTTCGAGGGGCTGCAAAACAACGACGGCAAGGGCTACTATCCATTTACCGATGATTGCCACCGCATCGAAAACGGTTACGCCACCACCAATAACCCCAGCACCACCCCCAACCGTTCCGGATTCGACGCCTTCGCGCTGGATTGCAAAACCCAGTTCAAGAGCGGTTATTACCGGATCGTGACCCGGATCCATCACCGGCGTTTTCCGGTCGTGGACGTTGAACGCGGGATCGTTTATGCCTACTGCATCTTTGATCATGCCGGCAATGTTCTTAAATATACGCTGACTGACGGCCGGGAGGTTGATATGAGCCGCTTCTCGCGCCCCTCCAGTATCCAGGTTACCGAGGCTTTCCTGATCGAAGACGGTCTGATCCGTCGCGTGGAGATGGTCGGATCATCGGCGCCCTACCACACCAATCCGCCCTGGGAAGGCGGTTTGAGCGGGAAGTAGGCGCAAAACTCCATGCCCCTGACATGCCCTGAGTGGCCCGGGCATGCAGGCCATTACAGCGGGCTATTCCGAGGTGAAGGTTCCCGGCAATGGGAAATTGCCTTCATACGGCGCCCAGTTCGGCACCGGCTGACCCGGCGCGGGGTAAAACATGGCTGCGTAGATTTGCCGTATCCGGCCGTGATCGATATAAAATAATTCACTGAAACAGTTCCGCCGCCGCGGCGAGCCCGGCTCCCGCAGAAAAACCGCGGCGCCGAGCACAACCTGCGCCTCTTCATCGACCAATGGATAACGGCGCGCCGCGACCAGCGCGATACTGAAACCACTCATGCCGGAAGTACAATCGCCCTTGCCTTCGTGCCCATCATTCGGCCGGT
>JACVQI010000060.1 GCA_015661095.1 Gammaproteobacteria bacterium | reverse complement strand
CACCGGCTGAACATGGCCTTTCCAGGAATTCATGGTAGCCAGATTCGGGACCAATTTTTCCATTCCGGGGTGCGCCCCCTCGAGAATGGCGCGAATGGCACCCGTATAAACTACGCCTTCGCCAGCAATAACTACGCTGCCGGAATCCACTGTTTTCCGGCCCCAGCGCAGAAAGATAATGCCGGCAGTGCCTGCCAGCAGCAGGAATAAAACGATGACGATGGCTGTCGTAGGTACACTGCCATCACCATTGTAGTCGATAATTGACGCTACCCCGGTATCAGCCCAGTAAGCCAGATTCCAGCCGGTCCCTGCGATGCTGGCCAGCAGCGGTTCCCCCTGCTTGTACTCTGGTTTGCCCTGGCTAGCCAGCACTTGGGTATGTTCACCAACTGTCTGAGTTAATTCCACATAAGCGGATGACGCCTCGAGCGTGGCCAGGGCGTGCTCGAAGTGATCCACGCCCAGGCTCAGATGGATCAGTCCGATCAAAATGCCGGTTGTATTGTTGATGCGTTCAATAAAGACAATGTGGGCGTTGTCGGTACCCAGCATTAATGCCTCGGGGTTTATAGCTTCAGTGCTCAATTCCGCCCGCCGTAATAGCTCCAGCGAGGTAAATCCCAGGGGTGGATGGGAGATATTATCCACTTCATATTGGCCAGGGATCAGGAACCGTAATTTCAGGGCGGATGTAAATTGGGTTGTGCGACGCGTGGCTTCCTGATCCAGGCTGAGGGCATCACCGGCGATAAAAAGTTGAATCAGCCCCGCGTCGCTGGTCAGCTCGGTGAGTTGTTTCCGGATCGATGCAAAATATTTTGAGGCCTCGGCTGCCTGAGCGCTGGCAATGCTGTTTTCCGGTGAGGAAGCTTCGTCCGCGCCATACACAGATCCGGTCAGGACGGTGAGGCAAAAAACAATGATGGCGAAACTGATCCTTTTACTGATGGCAGGATGGCCGTTCTCGGAATGTTGCTCCGGGTCTACACTCACTGATCACTCCAGCTCAATAGGATTGCGGTGGATGTTTTTCATTATATTTTCGCGCCACGATATCAATCAGCTGCCGGGCCAGTTTGTCCTTGGAAGTCAGCTCCAGACTGATGGTGCCGCCATCCCATAGGACTTCCAGGGAATTTTCGTCACTTTCAAAGCCCAGGCCATCGCCCACCCGGTTGGCCGCTATCATATCCAGACCCTTACTGCGGAGTTTTATCAGGGCATTCTCCTTGACGGCAGTGGTTTCCGCGGCAAAGCCCACAGTGTATGGCGGTCGCGGTAATTGTGCCACTTCCGCGAGGATATCCGGATTTTTGCGCAGCGTCAGTACCAGGTCAGCGGCTGTTTTTTTAATCTTCTCGCCGGCAATCTCGGCGCAGCGGTAATCCGCGACTGCTGCGGCTGCGATAAAAATATCCTGCTTGGCAGCTTGTGCCAATACGGCCTCACGCATCTGTTCAGCAGTCTTTACCGGCACGTATTTCACACGTTCCGGGGCGGGTATGGCCGTGGGACCGGAGACCAGGGTCACTTCGGCGCCAGCCTCCTGTGCCGCCCTGGCGATGGCATAGCCCATACGGCCGGAACTGCGATTGCTGATGAAGCGCACCGGGTCGATCGCCTCCTGGGTCGGGCCCGCAGTAACCAGGACGTGTTTACCGTCCAGGGCCCGCGTTTCAAACAAACCATTCACTGCGGCGACCAGTTCCAGTGGTTCGAGCATGCGGCCCGGCCCGGTTTCACCGCAGGCCTGCATGCCGGATGCCGGCCCCGCCAGGATGATGCCCCGTGCGGCCAGGTTTTGAATATTGGCCTGGGTAGCTGCATTCAGCCACATTTGTTGATTCATTGCCGGTGCGATCAGGATCGGCACGGCGGCAACCAGACAGATAGCGGACAACAAATCATCAGCCATGCCATGACTCAGCCGGGCAATAAAATTGGCCGTGGCCGGGGCCACGACGATGACGTCGCTCCAGCGGGCCAGCTCGATGTGTCCCATACCTGCTTCTGTGACCGGATCCAGCAATTCGATATGGACGGGTTTCCCGGACAAGGCCTGCATGGTCAGGGGGGTGATGAATTCGCAGGCTGCTTTGGTCATGATCACCTGTACCTCAGCACCTTGATCCCGTAACCGCCGGATCAGGTCGGCGCTCTTATAAGCCGCAATCCCGCCGGTAATGCCGAGTAAAATTCGTTTATTTGTTAAGGTTTGCACGGCAATAATTTTAACCTATCCATGAAATAACTGTTATTTTTACTTGCAAGCAATTGATTTAAGGTAAATTCTGTGGAGGAATTCGCGCGCTGGCGGGGATTCCTTGGTTACCCTATAATGAGACTCGGTTGCGCTACCGCAGGTCACTGAATTCGCGGGATATTTCATAGAAAGTTCACCAGACAGGGAGGTTATCCAAAATGCCCATCACAGACTGGCCTGAAGCCGAACGGCCCCGGGAAAAATTGCTCGCCAGAGGTCCCGGAGCACTATCCGATGCCGAGTTACTGGCGATCTTCCTGCGTACCGGTATACAAGGGAAAACTGCCGTTGATCTGGGGCGGGACCTGTTAAATCGTTATCAGGGTCTGCGCACGTTGCTGGAACTGGATCTGCAGGAACTCAGTTGTAATGCGGGTGTCGGTGCGACCAAATACGTCCAGCTCCAGGCCGCCCTGGAACTCGGCCGCCGTTACCTGGAAACCAGCCTGCGGCGCGATACCGCGCTGGCCAGTCCGGGTGATACCCGGAATTTTCTCAAAGCCAGACTGCGCGCCTACCCGCAGGAAGTCTTTGCCTGCCTGTTTCTGGACAACCGCCATCGCGTGATCTGCTTCGAAGAACTGTTCACCGGCACCATTGATGGCGCCAGTGTCCATCCGCGCGAAGTGGTGCGCCGGGCGATATACCACAATGCCGCCGCCCTGATTTTTGCCCATAACCACCCCTCCGGTGTGGCCGAACCCAGCCAGTCAGACCGCCTGATAACCCGCCGGCTGAAAGATGCCCTCGGCTTGATCGATGTGCGTGTGCTGGACCATATTGTGGTTGGTGATACCGAAATCGTGTCTTTCGCGGAACGGGGCTTGTTATAGGGTAATAACGGCCAGGCGCGGGTAACCAGGTCATATCGCTGGAACCAGACGACAGGACGGAATTTGCCTAATTTGCCTTAAAATGAGGACAAAACAACTGGTTAGTGACTTCTGGTTCCGGTACAGCTTTTTTTTTCAATCTTTTCCGGGTAGAATCCACCTCCCTTTTTGAACTGTTCGAGAACCCCGGAATGTCACAAATCTGTCAGGTCACTGGCAAGCGGCCCATGGTCGGGAACAACGTGTCCCATGCCAATAACAAGACCAAGCGGCGCTTCATGCCCAATCTGCACCGGCGCCGATTCTGGCTGGAAAGCGAGAAACGCTGGATCAGGTTGCGGGTCAGCCGCAAGGGCCTGCGCATAATCGACCGGTTTGGTATCGAGCAGGTGCTGGCGGATATGCGCATCCGCGGCGAGCACGTCTAGGAGCCGGGTCATGGCCGCCACCAGAGAAAAAATCCGTATGGTCTCATCAGCCGGGACGGGGCATTTTTATACAACAACGAAAAACAAACGGACCATGCCGGATAAACTGGAATTGAAGAAATTCGATCCGGTTGTCCGCAAGCATGTCATCTACAAGGAAGCAAAAATAAAATAATAAGTTGTATCTTCTTGGCTCCCCGCCAAAACCTAAACCCGCTTTCAGCGGGTTTTTATTTATGTACAGGATGTACGGGTCGAAAATATGCATCCTGCATTTTCGACACTTCCACTGTCCATAGTAGTCGGCAGATAATTGCTCCTGCATAATCTGCACTTCCGCCCTCCCTGGCGGTCGTATGTCGTGGGCGCATGGATTTTTCACATGGATGTGATTATGTCGCGTGAGGACACGACTGCATGGATGCAGGAGGTAGAGTAACGTCAGGAACGGTTACCGAGGAGTCCGTAGCGACCGCTGAAGAGCGGCGTGTTTATATTCTACAAAACCGTATACCCCTCGCATGTGATTCAATATTTATTAATTAGTAGATTCCCAAACTTATCCCGGCGGCAATGCCAGCCCGGAGCGACATAGGTCGTTGCGACGGTGTCACACACCAGCAGCGGTCCGGGCAGATCCACGGCGTTGGGGATGTGCGCGCGCTGCCTGATTGGAACCGGATGCGGACAGCCGTAAACGAGGCCAGCCCCCGGCCGGGCGCAGTTGCTAACCTCCAGTTCCGGTAAAGGCAGATCAATGCCGGGACCACGCAGTCCCAGACGCAGATTGACTATTTCCACCGGCGCATCCAGGCGATGACCATAACGTTGCTCATGGGCGATGTGGAACTGTTGCTCCGCGGTGTTGTTGTCTGTCCAGGGTATAGTCAAGGGATAGGCTTGGCCGCGATAACATAAATCCAGACTCGGCTTCAGTATGAGTTGTGCAACGTTTACTCCTTCCGCCGCCAGTGACGAGCGGCCGGCTTGCGCCAGTTGTTCCAGGCCCAGATGAATCTCCACGTCGTTGCAGTCGTGCAGCAATCGGGCCAGGGTGCGGGTCAACTGCCGGCCGGGTGGCGCCACCAGCATACCGAGTGCCGAAAGGACGCCGGCCAGTATTGGCGCCAGGATTTGCGTGATCTCCATATCGTCCGCCAGATCACACACATGCAGGCCACCGGCACCGCCAAAGGCCACCAGGGTAAATTGCCGCGGATCGATGCCGCGTTGCACGGAAATCACCCGGAGTGCCTGCGCCATATGTTCATTGGCAAGGCGTACCACACCCAGCGCCGCAGTTTCCGCGCTTTCCAGTCCGAGCCGCGCCGCCAGTGCTGTCAGGGCGGTGTGAGCGACTTCGAAATCAAGTGTTAGATTGCCGCCGAGGCGGGCAGTCTTCGGCAGGCGGCCCAGCACCAGATTGGCATCCGTCACCGTGACCTGCTTACCGCCCCGACCGTAACATACCGGACCCGGATCGGCGCCGGCGGAAACCGGGCCGACCTGTAACATCCCACCGGTATCAACATAAGCAATGGACCCGCCGCCCGCGCCGATGGTATGCATGTCCACCATCGGTACGGCCACGGGATAATGGGCAATCCGGCCCTGATTGGTCAGTTCGATGGCGCCGTCGATCAAGGCCACGTCAGTAGAAGTTCCGCCCATGTCAAAGGTCATGATCCGCTCCAGGCCGATAGCGTTGGCAACGAAACGTGCCCCGGCCAGACCGCCAGCCGGACCGGACAGGATCAGGTGTACTGCCTCGCGGCCGGCCAGCGCGCCGGCGCAGGTATCACCAGAACTGCGCATGACCGACAGTTGCGCCGGCGCCAGTTGCCGTGTCAGGCTGGTTAAATAACCATGCACCAGCGGCCCGACGTAGGCATTCAGCCAGGTGGTAATGCCGCGCTCATATTCGCGGTATTCACACAGGATGTCGGCGGAACAGGACACGAACAGGTGTTCCGGCAGCGCCGCCGCGATGTGTCGTTCGTAGCGATTATCGAGGAAGGCAAACAGCAGATTGATGGCGACGGCCTCGGCCCGCAGGTCTTGCACCTGTTCGACCAGCCGTTGCAGATCAGCTTCTGTCAGGTCTTCGACGACCTCGCCTTGCGCTGACAGCCGGCCGCCGGTTTCGAGCAGATAATCATCCGGTACCGGCGGCGGCATAAACGCCGGCATCAGGTTATAGAGTTCCCGGCGCGCCTGCCGGCCGATAGACAACACATCCCGCAGTCCCCGGTTGGTGATATAGGCTACTTTTGCGCCCTTGCCTTCGAGTACGGCATTGGTCGCGACCGTGGAGCCGTGTATCACCCGCAGTCCGGACAGATTCAGGTTCATCTCCCGGATCCCCTGCAGGATGGCCTGTTCCGGGGCGGCTGGCGTGGACAGGACTTTATGGGTGGTCAGTGTGCGGCCGTCGTAATAGACGAAGTCGGTGAAGGTGCCGCCAGTGTCGATTCCGAGAAACATCAGCTCAGTGTCGCTTGCAAGTCATGCGTGGATCAGAATAATAACCAGCCCATGGCAGTCGAAACTCTCATCTCGGTAGACCGGGTAACACGCCGTTTCGGCGCGCGCTGTGCCGTCAATGCCATCAGTTTCACGGTCGCTCGCGGTGAGGTGCTCGGTTTTCTCGGGCCCAATGGCGCCGGCAAGTCGACGACCATGAACATGCTCTGTGGGGTGATGGCGATGAGTTCGGGCAGCATACGGATTGCCGGCCATGATATCGTTGATGCCCCCGCCCAGGCAAAACAATACCTCGGTTATCTGCCGGAAAAACCGCCGCTCTATCCCGATCTGACCGTGGACGAATTTCTTACCTATTGCGCGCGTTTGCGCCGGGTAGCGAAGGGGCACTTGGCTGCGGCCATTGCCGATAGCAAACAGCGCTGCGGTCTGGGCGAGGTCGGCCAGCGGCTGATCGGAAATCTTTCCAAGGGTTATCAACAGCGGGTCGGGATCGCCCAGGCCCTGATCCACAAGCCGGCCGTGGTAATCCTTGATGAACCCACAGCCGGTCTCGATCCGAACCAGATCGTGGAGATCCGGAATCTGATCCGGGAATTGGGACGGGCGCAGAGCGTCATCCT
Source organism: Gammaproteobacteria bacterium (assembly GCA_015661095.1). Classification (GTDB taxonomy): domain Bacteria; phylum Pseudomonadota; class Gammaproteobacteria; order Eutrophobiales; family Eutrophobiaceae; genus JACVQI01. The sequence goes on along the minus strand of JACVQI010000060.1, from coordinate 3,064 downwards.
GTCCACGCACATTCTCCCGGAGGTGCAGGGGATCTGCGATCGGGTTGTGATCCTGCATGCGGGCGATCTGGTGCTGGATGCGGACATCGGCGCGATAGATAACCTCGAACAGACATTCACTCGACTCACTACCAGTGCTCCGGCGGCTGTCCAAATGGCGGGCAATCCGGCATGACGGTGTTCACCATTGCCGGCAATGAACTGCGGCGTCTGTATCTGACGCCGCTGGCCTGGCTCAGTCTGGCAGTAGTACAGTTTTTTCTGACGGTCACCTGTTTTACGCTGGCCGATCAATACCAACAGGCCATCTCCACCTTTGTTAACCGGGGCATAACCAGCACTGTAGTCGCCGGCACGCTGCAAACAGCCGGATTACTGTTGTTGCTGGTGACGCCATTTCTGACCATGCGCCTGATCAGCGAGGAACGTCGCTCCGGCACCCTGCCCCTGCTGCTCTCGGCGCCAGTGTCGGTCACTGCGATCGTCCTCGGCAAATATCTGGGCATGCTGGGCTTCTTTCTGATCATGCTGATTATGATCGGACTCACGCCATTAGCGCTGTCATTCGGCACGCGGCTGGATTACGGCTTGTTGGCGGCGGGATTCATCGGCCTGATACTGTTGGCAGGCAGTTTCGCGGCCATCGGCCTGTTCGCCTCGACCCTGACCCGTCAACCCGCCATCGCTGCCGTTTTATGTTTCGCCGGTCTGTTTCTGTTCTGGGTCATCCACGTGTTGGGCAGCACGGATAATCAAACCGTGGCAGCGGTCATCAACTACCTGTCCATGCAGCGCCATTTCAATCAGTTCCTGACCGGGCTGTTCACTACCGGCGATGTGGTTTACTACCTGCTGCTGAGTGGAGTCTTTGTGCTCTTCAGCATCCTGCGGCTGGATGCCCTGCGGAGCTTCGACTGAGCATGACGGATAATTTCAACGGCCGTTATCAGAGCCTGCTCACCGCACTGTTGTTGCTGGTGTTTACCGGCCTGTTGGCCTGGCTGAGTGAACGTTATTCCTACACTCTGGATTGGACCCGGGGCGGGCGGCATAACCTGTCAGGCGCTAGCCATCAGGTGCTGGATCGAATGCCGGGCAAGATCGAGGTGACCTCCTATGCCAGTGATGATGTCGGATTGCGAGAGCTTATCCGCGGCTTTGTATCCCGCTATCAACGTTATAAAGCTGATATCTCGCTGCAATTTATTAATCCCGATTCCAGCCCCGCTGAAAGCCGGAACCTGGGCATAGAAGTCGATGGTGAGTTGGTGATTCGTTATCAAGATCGGTTGCAACATGTCCTGAACGACAGTGAGCATGAGTTCACCAATGCCCTGCAGCGTTTGCTGCGCGGTACCGATCTCTGGCTGGCCTTTCTCGAGGGCCATGGCGAACGCAGTCCGCTCGGCGACGCTGGTCATGATCTGTCCCTTTGGGTCAGGCAGTTGCAAAACCGCGGCCTGAATCTGCAGCCGATCAACCTGGCTTCCCTGGCCGCCATTCCCGACAACACCTTCGTACTGGTAATCGCCAGTCCCCGCACTGCTTATCTGCCGGGAGAAGTAAGTTTGATCCGTGACTATCTGGAACGTGGCGGTAATCTATTGTGGCTGCTGGATCCAGGCGAAGGCAACGGACTGGAGGAGCTTGCCAGTTACCTGGGACTGGAATTTCCGGACGGGACCATCATCGAAACGAATGGTCAGGTGATCGGGATCAGTGATCCAACTATCGCGCTCTCCACCAGGCAGTTATATGGACGGCATCCCGCTGTTGCCGGTTTCGATCTCACGACCCTGTTTCCTTCGGCAACCGCCATCGACGCCCATAACTCAGGTAGCTGGCGGGTGACACCCGTGGTAACCAGCGCCACTCGGACCTGGTTGGAACGGGGCGAACTCAAAGGTGACGTCCGTTTTGATCAGGGGCAGGACCTGGCGGGCCCGTTCACAATCGCAGTGAGTCTGGAGCGGGAGTTGTCTTCTGGTGATCAGCAAAGGATTATGGTGATCGGTGACGGCGATTTTATCGCCAATAACTACATTGATAATCAGGGCAACCTGGAATTGGGACTGCGGGTGGTGGACTGGCTGGCGCAGAGTGAGGATTTCATCTCGATCCCCGCGCGTACCGTGGAAGATGCGGATCTGCAATTATCGCGATTAGCGTCTATCGTCATGGGTTTCGGACTACTGGTGTTTCTGCCGGTTGGTCTGTTGACCACGGGCGGTCTCATCTGGTGGCGGCGCAGGCAATTATAGAGTGTGAGCAAACGCGCTATCCTTAATCTGCTCTTGTTGGTGTTCATCACCATCCTGGCGGCGTTTCTGGTTTTTACGGACAGGGATGTTGCCACGCCGGCCATGGTTACGGTCTCGACTATCGATCCGAACAGCATCCAGCAGATTAGCGTGAGCCGGGCCGGTCAGGTGGAATTGCAGTTCAGTAAACAAGCTGATGGCTGGTATATGCAGTCACCGTTATCAGCGCCCGCCAATAACACCCGGATCAAGGCCATGCTGGCCATCCTGAAAGCCAGGAGTCATGCCCAACTCCCCGTCACGGGTCTGGATCCGGACCAGTTCGGTATCCGTAATCCGGTCGTGACACTCAGGCTCAATGAACACGAGTTCCGCTTCGGCGGCCCCGGGCCGCTGGATGACCGGCGTTACCTGCTGTATCAGGACCGGCTGCATTTGATCAACGATGGCCTGTTCCAGCAGTTGCAACAAAAACCGGAATTTTTCATCATGGAACAGAAAAACTAACCCTGTCTTCTGCTTGCTTGTAACAGTTCGTTACCCGGATATGGACAGTTTTACCCGCATGTTGCTGAGCCGGGTATACAGCTCCTGTTGGCGTTTGCCCGGCCAGCGTTCATAGAGAAATATTTCCATGGGCCGCCACATAGCGACCCAGCCCCCGATCAACAGGCTTTCACGCAGGATGGCGATCAAGGTACCGTCCTCGACAGTGGAGAGGAGCTGGGCGCCGAACAGACAGACAGTGAGAAATATCAGGCCGATACCCAGATTTTTCCAGCCTCCGCGCAGCAGGCGCCGGT
>JACVQI010000059.1 GCA_015661095.1 Gammaproteobacteria bacterium | reverse complement strand
CCGGCGATCAGGATCGCCTGCTCCACCGTGTAGGACTCCAGTGCCTCCCTGATCCCGAATAAATCCCAGGCCTCCTGCATGTCGATATTTTTTACGTAGAACCCCTTGAACGGAATGGACACGACAAATCCCTCGTGTTCGAGGCGATAGAGGGCATTGATCACCGGCGTCGGTGACATATCGAAGGCGTGGCTGAGGTCGTTGTAGATCAGTTTCTGGCCGGGCGCGAGTTTCTGTTCGAAGATCATGTCCTTGATCTTCTGGCAGGCCTCCTCGATCAGCATGCGTTTGTGTTCCATCTGTTGTTTGCCGTTGGTAACTACCGGCATGACTGGCCCCCGTCGATGGTGAAACTGGCGCCGGTGATGTAACTGGAGGCGGCACTGGCCAGCAGCACGGCCAGGCCCTTGACCTCGTTGATGTCGGCCACCCGCCGCATGGGCACATCACTCTTGATCACCTTGTCGCCGGTATCGCTATGCACGAACTCAGTACTCATGGGCGTGAGAAAATAACCCGGCAGGATGGCATTGGCCTGGATGTTGTATTTGGCCCATTCCAGCGCCATGACCTTCGTCAACTGGATACAACCACCCTTGCTGGCGCAGTAGGCGGACATCTTCGGCCAGGCGATGAGGCCGGCGATGGAAGCGACGTTGATGATCTTGCCGCCCTGATTGCGCTCCACCATCTTTTTCACCACAGCTTTGGACAACCTGAAGACGCCCTTGAGATTGGTGTCCAGCATCAGGTCCCAGTCGCTCTCCTCCATATCCAGGATCAGTTTTTCCTCGATGACGGCGGCGTTATTCACCAGGATATCGATGTGTCCCATGATCCTGCCGATATTGGCGACGAATTTTTCGACACTGACCGGATCGCGCAGATCGAACGCCAGGGGCAGGGTTTTGATACCGGTCTGAGCGGCGATCTCGTTACAGGCCGCAGCGCATTGCTCCAGTCGCCGCGAGCCAATGACGATATCCGCCCCCGCTTCCGCCAGGCCATCGGCGATACCCCGGCCGATGCCAGCGCCGCCGCCGGTGATGACTGCGACCTTGCCGCGCAGATCGAAATAGGGTAGTCCGGTCATGATTATTCGGGTTACGCTCAGTTCTTCAGGAAAACTTTCGCCGCCGCTTTGCCCAGTATCAAATCAATTTCTTCCTTGGTTAACTTGATATCGGTCTTGGGGTTGCGGAACACCTCGATCCATTCCTCGGTGGGCAGGTAGTAGGTCGGCAGCGGCGCGTCAGTGGCGAAGAAGATCTTTTCCGCACCGCACCAATCGATCATGTCGCGCAGCCAGTCGTAAAATTTTCGCGGATTGATCATGTAATCCAGCTGCCGGATGGACAGATCCATGTAACAATTTGGCAGACCGGCGCAGGCCAGCCGGCATTGTTCCCAGGATTCCAGGCCGGCATGGGCCATGACCATGGGCACCTCGGGGAAGTCCTCAGCGGCCGTGGCGATAAAGTTCGGTGAACTCAATTCCCAGTTGAATTCCAGACCGCCGCTGTGAAACACAATCGGCACCTGCCACTCCGTGCATTTTTCATACAGTGGGTAACAGAGCCGGTCATGTGGTCTGAAACCGGCGGACGGCATCAGCTTGAAGCCCTGCATACCCCATTCCTCGATAGCCTCGGTTGCCTGTAGCAGGCAGTCCGGGCGCCGGGGATCGATAGCGCACAACGGAATAAACCGGCCCGGATGTTCCCTGGAGTAATCAGCCAGAATTTTATTCTGCTCACGGTTGGTGACCCTGGGTTCGCCGGTGACGCCATAGGCCCAGTCCACCTGGAAGATCACGGCCTTGTCGATACCGACCTTGTCCATGTAGGCAATCTGCCTGGTGCCGTCCGGATCAACCCGCTTACGGACCATCTCCACATAATCCGCTGGCTTGATATTGGTCTTGTGTGCCCGGTTGTACAGCGACGCGGCCATGCGCGAGTTGTTGGCCAGGAACCGGCTGCGGACGAAACCGGGGCGGGTGAGATGGACGTGGGTATCGATGATCATGCAATGGCTCCTATATTTAAAATTTTATCCCCCTCTCCCTGAGGGAGAGGGACTTGATGATTTATTTCACAAATCTTGTTTAGCCGCATGCGTTTTAACGTAATCGGCAATTTCCTTTAACGGTGTGCCGGGCAGGAACACCTGCTGCACGCCCATGGACTTCAATTCCGGGATTTGCTCTTTCAGGATAATGCCGCCGATGAAGATTTTGATGTTGCCCGCCTGCTTCTGCTTCAGTTCGTTAATCACCTTCGGCACTATGGTCATGTGATCGCCGGCCAGGAAACTCATTCCGATAAATTCGACTTGCTCCTGGATGGCCTTGTCGACGACTTCGTTGATGGTATGCCGGATACCCTGGTAGAAAACCTTAATGCCTGCCTCCTTGAGGGCGTGGGCGACCAGCTTGGCGCCGCGGTCATGGCCGTCGAGGCCCAGTTTCGAAATCAGGACGCGTGTTTTTTTCTCAGTCATCTTGGTTCTTCCCGGACGTTACAGGACCGATGGGTCTTTGTATTCACCCCAGCGTACCCGCATGAGGTTGCAAATCTCGCCGATGGTCGCGTAGCACTTGACAGCCTCGATCATCGGCGGGATCAGGTTTTCGTTGCCGTCGATGGCCACCGACAGCTCCTTTAACGACTTCGTGACGGCCGCGTTATCCCGGCCGGTCTTGACCATTTGCAGTTTCTTCCGCTGCTGCGCGTCAATATCCTGATCGATGTGCAGATATTGATCCGCGTGGCTGGTTTCTTCCTCTTCTGTGTACTGGTTCACGCCGACGATCACCTTCTCCCCGGCATCGATGGCCTGCTGCAGCCGGATACTGGAGCGCTGAATCTCGGCGCCGACGTAACCATTCTCGATGGCTTTCAGCATGCCGCCCTGCGCATCGATCTGCCGCAGATATTCCGTAACCCGGGTTTCGATCTCGCTAGTCAGAGATTCCACGTAGTAGGAGCCCGCGAGCGGGTCGATGGTGTTGGTGAGCCCCGATTCGTGGGCCAGGATCTGCTGGGTCCGCAGCGATAACTTGGAGGCTTCCTCCGATGGCAGGGCATGGCCTTCATCCCAACTGGCGGTGTGGATGGCCTGATGACCACCGAGGATCCCCATCAGCGCGTGCATGGCGATGCGGACGGTGTTGTTCATCGGTTGTTGCGCCACCAGGGTTGAGCCGCAGGAACCGCTGAAAGTGCGGAACAGCAAACTGGCGGGGTCTTTAGCATTGAAACGTTCGCGCATGATGCGGGCGAACAGTCGGCGCGAGGCGCGGAATTTCGCCACCTCTTCAAACAGATCACGGTGACAGCCGAGGCTGTAGGACAGACGCGAGGCGAAGTCATCGACATCCAGTCCGCGCTGCTGGGCCGCCTCGATATAGGCGATGGCATTGGCCAGCGTGAAGGCCAGTTCCTGCACGGCGTCGGCGCCGGCCTCGCGGATGTGGTAACCGGTGATGCTGAGCGTGTTCCATTTCGGCAGGTGCTTGAAACAATACTCGACCACATCCATGGTCAATTTCATGCTCGGCCCGGGCGGGAAGATGTAGGTGCCACGGGCAATGAATTCTTTCAATATGTCATTCTGGGTGGTGCCGGTCAGTTTCTTCGCCGCCACACCCTGTTTCTCGCCGAGCGCAATGTACATGGCCAGCAGCACCGTGGCCGGGGCATTGATGGTCATGGAGGTGGAGATCTGATCCAGCGGAATGCCTTTAAAAATGATCTCCATATCAGCAAGAGTATCCACCGCCACACCGACGCGGCCGACACTGCCTTCCGCCAGCGGGTCATCGGAGTCATAGCCGAGCTGGGTGGGCAGATCGAAGGCCATGGACAGGCCGCGCATGCCGCCCTGCAACAGATAGCGGAAGCGTTTGTTGGTATCTTCCGCCGTGCCGAAGCCCGCATACATGCGCATGGTCCAGTGCCGGCCGCGATACATGGTTGGATAGACGCCGCGGGTGTAGGGAAACTCGCCGGGGAAGCCGATGTCGGACAGATAATCGATGCCGGCCACGTCTGCCGGCGTGTACAGGCGTTTCACCGGGATGCCGCTTTCCGTGGTGAAGACTTCGTGCGACTCCGGCGCTTTCGCCAGTTGCTCCTTCAGAATCGTGGTTTCCCATTCCGATCTGGCTGCGCTTATTTTATCAATTTCGGTCATGATGATATTCCCTAAAGCCAGTAGGGTGGGCACGTAGTATGTGCCCACGTTATCAAGCGCTTCGTCCGCGTGGGCACGGAAGACGTGCCCACCCTACAACCTGCATCTATCTTGTTTGTCTCAGTCATTGCCGATGCTCCTTGAATATTACAAAGGCATATTGCCGTGTTTGCGGAACACGCGGTTCGGTACCTGTTTGCTCGCCAGCATGCGCAGGGCCGAGATGATGCGGCGCCGGGTGTCCTGCGGCTGGATCACGGCATCGATGACGGATCGCGACGATGAGTGGTAGGGTGTTAAATAAGTATCATGATATTCCTGTACCTTTTGCGCGAACAGGGCATCCTTGTCCGCGGCCGCGTCCAGTTCCCGGCGGTAGAGTATCTTCACTGCGGGTTCCGCGCCCAGCATCTGCATTTCTGCCACCGGCCAGGCGAACACCTGATCGAAACCGATCTCATGCACGCCCATCGCCGGAATGGAGCCGCCATACATCTTGCGCAGGATGACGGAAATCTTGGGGACCGTGGCCTCGGTCCAGGCGTACAGCATCTTGGCGCCGTGGCGGATGATGCCGGCGTGTTCCTGGTGCAGGCCGGGCCGGAAACCGGGTACGTCCACCAGTGTCACCAGCGGTATGTTGAAGGCATCGCAGGTGCGGATGAAGCGCGCCGCCTTGTCGGCGGAGTCGATGTCCAGGCAGCCGCCGATATGTTTTGGATTGTTGGCGACGATCCCCGTGACCTGGCCACCGAAATGGACATAACCGACCACCAGGTTTTTTGCGAAGCCCTTGTGGATCTCGAAGAATTCGCCGTCATCGGCCAGCCTCTCGATCACCTTCTTCATATCGTAGGTCTTCGACATGCTGATCGGCACGATATCGAGCAGTTCCGGCACGACCCGGTCGATCGGGTCATTGCTTTCTTTCCGTGGCGGCTGCTCGCGGTTGTTCTGCGGCAGGTAGCCCAGCAGCTTTTTAATCTGGTCCAGACTCTCTTTCTCATTCTTCGCGGTGAGATGCACGACGCCGGATACGGTACTATGTACCTTGGCGCCGCCGAGTTGCTCGAAGGTCACTTCTTCACCCGTCACTTCCTTGATCACACCCGGTCCGGTCAGAAACATGTAGGAGGTCTTCTCCACCTGGATGATGAAATCGCACAGGGCGGAGGAATAGGCCGCGCCGCCGGAGCAGGTGCCAAAGATGCCCGAGATCTGCGGCACGACGCCGGAGTTTAACGACGCCTGGTAAAACATGCCGGTGACGCCAAAGACATTGTCCATGCCTTCCTGGATGCGCGCGCCCGGCGAGGTGTTCAGACAGATCATGGGCGCCAGCATCTCGCGCGCGAGCCGCATGACGTTATGGATCTTCCCGCCATGGGTCTTGCCGCAGGATCCGCCCAGGACGGTTTCGTCCTCGGAATAGATAAAGACCTTGCGGCCGTTAATGTCACCGTAGCCGGTGACCACGCCGTCGCCCGGAAATTTCTTCTTGTCCATGCCGAAGTCAGAGCATTGATGCTCGGCCAGCATGTTTAGTTCAACGAATGTGCCCGGGTCGAGCAGATAATCAAGGCGGTCGCGGGCGGTAAGCCGGCCGTTGTCGCGGATTTTCTGCAAACGATCAGCCCCGCCACCGTTGATAGCTTCAGTTTCGATAGCCTGGAGCGCACTCAGCGCCTGTTCCCAACTCTTCTCGCCAGCCATAGGTTTGTCTCAATGCTCCGCTGTTACGCCTTGATGGTGTGCCATTCATTGTTGGCGTCGATGCGCTGACATTCTTCCTTCCAGTTGCTGACGCAGCCGATCTTGCCCTTATTTTCGTAGATGGCGATCAGCAATTCACAGACCCCCGTTGTTTCATTGGCATCAATGGAGGCGACGTAGGTGGTTTCGTAGCCCAGTTTTTCAATGAGCTGATCGTTGATCATGTTGGCGATGATGCAGTTATAGATTTTGATGCCGCGTTGCTTCAGCTGTATTTCCTTGCCCATGTGCACGCAGCCGGTGATCTTCAGACGCAGCAACACGTCCTTGCCGGCTATCGCGAAAGCGCCCTCCTTCGCCAGACCCGCGGCCGTAATTGCCTTGATACAATTGGTGATGAGTTCATCCCGGTTTTTGCCTTTGATATTCTTCGACTGGATGAAATCGACACCGATGAATTCGGTCTTCCAGCCGGCGCAGTCGGAAAGTTCATGGAAAAACAGCTCTTCCATGCGCGCCATTAATTCATTGCAGTAATTTATGGAGTCCATTATTTTTTCCCCTTTTCTTCGAATTTTTCGTAAGAGACAATGTCTTTCAGTTCCAGCTTGGGCCGGGTGGTCTTGCCGAATTCCTCCCAGTACACCAGTTCACTCAAGGGTATCTTCGGCCGTGGATGGCGGCGCTGCTCCAGGGCATGGCCGATAGCAACGTAGGCGATCACCTTGTAGGCGTTCATGGCTGTTGGTATGCCCAGTATCTTTTTGAATTTCACCGCATCGCGGGAGCTGGCGACCGGACCGTGCACCCAGCAGCCGCCGTAGCCGAGGGAGTGGGCTTCCAGCAGCATGTTTTCGATAGCCGCCGACAGGTCGTAAGGAACGTCCACCGAGCCGACCTGCAGGCTGCCGGCGATGGCGATGACCACCGGCGCCACTTTGGCGAATTCGGAGACCTCGCCCGAGTACATGAAGCGTAGTACTTCGGCGCGCTTGACCGGATCCTCGATTTTCTCGAAACGCTCCTGCATGTGGCCGAGGCAATACCAAGCCGTCATACGCGAACCACTGCCGCATTTCGCCAGGTCGCCGATCTTGTTCCGGGTTTCCTGGTTTCTGATGACGACGAAGCGCCATGGCTGGTAGTTTTCACCAGTAGGCGCCCAGCGCGCCGCTTCCAGGACCTTGTCGATTACATCTTCCGGAACGGGGTCCGATTTGAAGCGCCGAATGCTTTTCCTGCTGGTGATGACGTCAAGGATATCTCCCATAGAACTTCCCCTTATCGTTGATTAATATTTGTTTTAAATGATTCTGCTCACTAATCGGCAGCAGGATCCGGTTAATAATAAGCGTGGAAATCAAAACACTGGTGGCATGTTCAATTAAAAATAAAATTAAATATATGATTTAAGTCAAGCCGGAGCGTGATTAATAAGCGCTGCCACGCTAAGCTGATATCGCAATATCGGTTGGTTTTAAACCGGCGCGAATTTCTGCCGTAACAATATGATTATTTTGAAATAATCTTTATATCTCAATCAGGTATTATCTAATGGCAGATGGCTGCCAGACCGGCCATACAGGGATGAAAGTAGTTGCCCAGGAGCGGCCATTTCAAATTCTGAGATAGTACGATTAGTTATAATTTAATTAAATATTTGAGGAGTAAATTCCATGACTGACAATATTTTCAGCTTGAACGGGCGTATTGCCATGGTGACGGGGGCATCATCTGGCCTGGGTGAATATTTTGTCCAGGTCCTGGCGGAGGCCGGCGCTCGTGTGGTCGGTGCGGATATCCGCAAAGCGGTGCTGGAGACCGCCATGAACCAGATCAGTAAAAAAGGTCTTGCGGTAACAGCATTGGAGATGGATGTCAGCAAAGAGGACAGCGTCGATCAGGGTTTCGACAAAATCACCAAAGAGATCGGCATTCCCGACATCATCGTCAACAGCGCCGGTGTCGCGCGCGCGGCCGATTTTATCGATACCCGGATCGAGGACTGGGACCTGACCATGAACGTCAACCTCAAGGGCGTCTGGCTGGTGGGCCGGCGAGCAGCGGCTTTGCTGGTCAAGAATAAAAAGCCGGGTAGCATTATTAATATAGCCTCGTTACTGGGCCTCGGTGGGGTGCAGCCGCAACTGGCTTTCTACCAGACCTCCAAGACCGGTGTCGTTGCGTTGACCCGCTCCATGGCCACGGAACTGTTCCGCTATGGCATCCGCGTCAATGCTCTGTGTCCCGGTTATGTGCTGACCGATATGAACCACGAATTTTTCAGTTCCGAAGAAGGCCAGAACTACATCAGGCGTATGCCGCAAAAGCGGCTCGGCGAAAAATCCGAACTCAAAGGTCCACTGCTGCTGCTGGCCAGCAATGCCGGCTCGTTTATCAACGGAGCGGCCCTGCCGGTGGATGGCGGACACAGCATACGGGTTATTTAAGATTGGAGGGTTGACAATATGAACATCGAAGGCATCGCGACAGAAGTCGTGGAGAAGACCGAGTGGGTGGCTATCGCCACCAGCGGACCGGAAGGACCGCACGTGGTCGGGACCTGGGGTGACTATATCAGGGCCATCGGCATATCCGCGGATCGAGTTGTGATCCCGGTCGGGCACATGCATAAAACGGAAGCTAATCTCAAGCGGGACAACCGGGTCGAGCTCTTATGCGGTAGCCGGCTGGTCCAGGGGACCCATGGACCCGGCAAAGGCTGCTCGATTACGGGCACGGCCCAGGTGCTGACCGAAGGCGAGGAATACGAGGCCGTTCGCTCGCGGTTCCCCTGGGCCCGTGCGGCCCTGGTCGTTCGCGTGGACAAGGTCGAGACGCAACTTTGAAACGCTAAGGGGCCGGCGTGGTAACAAATATTTCTTTCCGTACGCCCTGAGGAAGGCCAGAACCAAATCAAGCGCATGCCGCAACGCCGACTTGTTCATCAATAGCGCGGCACTGCTGATGGACGGCAGCCATAGTATCCGGGTGATTTGAGCAGAATCGGAACAGACGCTGACCTCTAAGACCAGAATTTTTTGAATTACTTTAAGGCTAATGTCAAATGGGGAAAGCAGCAGTATAACGCCATGCCAAAGGTCGTGTCCGGGTCATGCGCTGAAAGCACAACCTATCCCTTGCATGAAAAAATATTATCTGGGGCACAATGGGGGAAATACTTATTGTTCTTAATTATATCTTTTGATTATTCCTTGTAATAACCCCTGCATTTATTGCCGACAAGTTATCAGGATATTTTAATCTGGATTTTTCAGGATGGTCATTTATTTTTCTGCTTAGTTCACTTTCATTCCTATACTTCACAATGCTGGCAAACAAGCATGATACAAGCGACCAACAGTTACCTTCTTCTGAACTCGGAGCAAATAATTGATGCAGCAATAGCTGCATTCAACGATTCCGCCTCGCCTCCGCCCGCTTTGTAATGCGAGAAAGATGGAATACTTATTTTTTCAGTAATTAATTTTTGAACTTCTTCTGAAATTCCACGCGACTCATTTCCAATCACAATAAAGCCTTCAGAAGACAATTTTTCTGAGTAAATATTTTTGCCTTCCAACAAAGTACCATATACAGGAACTTTGAACTTTGAACTTTGTCCTTTAATAAACTCCGCCAGGGAAACGTTATGAATTTTAATTCTTGCAATAGAGCCCATCGTCGACTGAACAACCTTTGAATTAAAGGCGTCAACCCCGGATCTTTAATATCATCCAATACCAATGTCAATTTGCCTTTCAGCGATTCATTTTCCAATTCATATTTTGGTACTTCACAAACAGCCAATACTTCATTTGCTTTTGTTAGTGAAGAAATACGCTCCAACTCATTTTCTTTTATCTCAAAACGCTCAACAGTATTGGGAATTTTAGTGATCCTCAAAAACTCAGAGGTTGCATAAACTTGTTTTACAACAATAGCGGAATTCAATAATTCAGACACAATTTTGGCGCCTTCAGCAATGAACAACTGATGCTCTTCTCTGTGCTTTTTTTGCTTTAATGAATTAATAAAACTGATTTGACTTTTTGAAAGCATATCTGTTAGTCGATTTTTGTAAGCACAAATGACTGTACAATTTTATAATAGAGCGTGAACAAAAGAACAACCTATAATAAGCTTATCTCTGTCCCCACTGTGGCACGGCGATGCGGTTTATGTACAGGAAGTACGGTATGCCGGTTATGCAGGAGCAATAACCGGCAATAGCTCTGGCCTGCCCCAGATTTCACGTACAGATTGGTAAGATAGTATAATGAAACTGGAGGCAACCAATGGCAAGAAGAAGATATACGAGAGAATTCAAGTTGGAGGCAGTGCGACTGGCCAGGGACCAAAACCTGGAAATGAGGCAAGCCGCACAGGATCTGGACATCCTATGATATTCCGTTGGCTTGCCGGGCTCTTCAGACCTTCCGGCAGTGCCGATCCACCGCTCGTCCCGGTTACGCGGCGAATTACCGGCAAGACGATCGAAGAGACGCTCCACCGGTTCGAGGACCGCTACAGCGAGGAAAATTTCCAGAACGTGGCGGTTCAGGAGAACACTGAGCACACCGACGGCACCCTGGTGCGCTATGAGGTGCGCTGGAAGTATTCGGTGTTCGACGACGGCCCCTACAGCAACCACATATCGTGGGCCCTCCTAATTCCCGCCGATCCCGGCGCGGGCGATCCGGCGGACGCGCGATATCGCGTCGCCGCAGCCACGGCGGACCACCACATGGGTGAAATGCAGCTTCCGGAACCCCCTTAACCTACGCCCCACTGCCTGACATTGTCTGAAGATTGATGCTTGTCAAACGGGAGCCATTTGGCTAATGTCACTGAAACCCACGCCGGACGACTATTTTCCCGGCGCCGGATACAAAAAATCAACCGTCAGGGAGAGTAACATGAAGATTGCGCAGAAAGGGGGTTATGTACAGGACGTACGGTATTCCGGTTTTGCAGGAGCAAAAACCGGTTATGTCAAATGGAGAAAGCAACAGTATAACGCCATGCCAAAGGTCGTGTCCGGGCCATGCGCTGAAAGCACAACCTATCTCTCCTTCAACATACAGGCTAATATATATTGTATCTCAAAGAATGATGAACGAACCCCAGGGTCCGTTTGGTAAGCTGCTTGATGAATAAACCTGTTGCAGGATTCGAGAAGGAGAAACCTTATGACTAGATTTAGTATTACGGACTTTGTTGAGAAAACAAAGGAAAAGGATAGGGGCGAGGGATTATTTGAACTTGAAGGTGACCGCACTCTTGAAATCAATCTTGATGGATCTGTATGGACGAAAATGGGTTCAATGATCGCATACCGTGGTGATGTGAAATTTACACGCGAAGGAGTGTTAGAGGGCGGTGCAGGGAAGTTTCTGAAGAAATTTGTCAGCGGTGAAGGTACAAGACTGACCAAAGCAGTGGGTAAAGGTGCAGTATATCTCGCTGATTCGGGAAAAAAGATCACGATACTGGATCTTCAGGGTGATTCTATATTTGTGAACGGTAACGATATTTTAGCATTCCAGGATGGCATTGTTTGGGATATCAAGATGATGAGGAAAGTCACTGCAATGATGTCTGGTGGTTTATTTAATATAAAACTTGAAGGTAAAGGGATGATTGCCATAACGACACATTATGATCCCCTCACCCTGACAGTAAGTCCTGACAATCCGGTTATCACTGATCCGAATGCAACTGTTGCATGGTCTGGTTCGTTAATACCTGAGTTTAAAACAGATGTGTCCTTTAAAACGTTCGTGGGTAGGGGCAGTGGCGAATCAATTCAGATGGTATTCAAGGGAAAAGGCTTCGTAGTGGTACAGCCTTATGAGGAAATATACTTTCAAACCCAGTGAAAGAGAACAGCTGATTCAGCTGTCAAACTACACACTCGCAAATTACAGGGTCAGACAGTCAGACTCGAGTTAAACTTTAATTCGAGTCTGAACCTGGATTACACCAGATCCATACCCAGAAAATCACGGATAAGTTCGGTTTCGATTTCGAATAGTTTCAGTTCGCCCTACTCCCTCGGGTAAAGGGATAGGAATTTGCTTCGGCCAACGGCAACTGGCCCGTTACATGGTCCGGGCACCGTATTCCTTGGAAAGACCGAATACAAGGCAGACAGCGGCATGATCGTCTACCGCTCGAAGCTGCACCAAGATCTGAAACGCAACTAAAAAATTATACCCGGCGCCGGATACAAAAAATCAACCGGTAGGGAGAGTAACATGAAGATTGCGCAAAAAAGGGTTATGTACAGGACGTGCGGTATTCCGGTTTTGCAGGAGCAAAAACCGGTTATGTCAAATGGCAAAATTGGTGGCATGGATGCATGCCGAACGCCGTGTCCGGGCCATGCGCTGAAAGCAATTTCCTTTCCCTCACCCCGGGACAGGCTCAAAACAGAAATTCCAGGAAGTGTTCCTCTTGGTATTGCATTTTTAACGGTCGGGAGGATGCTCGGTCGACGACCGACGCTTTTCTACACGAATAGTTTCTGGAAGTTCCCCGTCTACGACGTCGTTTTTGGCGAGGCGGCACGCCCCGTTCGCCCCGTTAGAGCGATTCCGCACAACCTCGGCGATCCGATCGTGTTGTGGCCAGCAGCGCCGCCGTCGGTCGGCGGCGTAGAGCTGTATTTCAGCGGGACCCTCGCACGTGCCGTCGAGCGCCTCGGTAAGGACGATCCGTGATGGACCGAGCTGCAACGTTTCGACGCCGAGAACGGTCCTTAGCGCAGCGACTCCCTTTCCTCGTTCAGCAAAATCGCCGCATGGACACCACCTATGACGATCCACCCCGGAGCGGCGCTGCGCGGCGGCTGACTCCACGCCGAGTCGCTGTCCTCTTTAGTCGGGCGCCTCAGCGCGCATCGGCTGAGATAGGTTCCGCCGACCGCTGGAGGCACCGCTTGGTTGCGTTTCAAAGTGAGGAGTTGGGATTGTTCGGCAGCAACGGAATTGCACGGAAGTACTCGTACA
>JACVQI010000244.1 GCA_015661095.1 Gammaproteobacteria bacterium | reverse complement strand
TCCCCTGCCGTCCAAGCCGGCGGACTCGCTGGGCGGTTCGATCAATTTTGTCCGGAAAAACGCCTTCGAGAAGGCCGGTGCGGAGTTCACCTACGGAGTCGCCCTGGTGGCGAACAATCTGACCCTGATGCAGTCCGACCAAGGTTGCGTGATCGGTGTGCCCGGCTCCTGTAAAGGACACTCAAACTCGATAACGCTCACGCCTGCTAAATCGTGCGGCTCATGATGGACGGGGAAAATACCCGACTGAATAAAGAAGATCGGGGCCGAAGTTAAGACATCAGTTTCCTTTAACCTATACCACGCTAACTTAAGGTGCAGGCTTGTCCAACGTGAATCTTTCGCCTATATTCGCCCACACTGACGCCGGAAACCTGCACTCCCGGCTCCATACATGAAATAACATCGTTCTGAAACACAACTTGGTTATTATGCGGAACGTGAGATATCAGAAAAAACGAATTGGGGAGCCGAGGCGACCCCCATGAACGACCGCCTTACCGCCATCTATTGCGTCCATGGCGATGCGAAATCCATCGAGGCGCGCGCCCGGGTGATTGCAGTCGAGCAGAGCGTCGAGATGCCGGTAACGGCGATTGACGATCCGGGAGTGCTGCGCGATATCGTCGGCAAGGTCGAGAGCATCAACGATCGTGGTGACGGTAGTTTTACCGTGCGGCTCGGCCTCGCGGTGGCGACAACCGGGCTTGAAGTCGGGCAGCTCATGAACATGATTTTCGGCAACACCTCGATGCACGATGACGTGACGCTTGAGGATGTCGAGTTCCCGCCCGGTATGCTGGCGCCGTTTGGCGGCCCGCGCATCGGTCTCGCCGGCTTGCGCACACGCGCCGGCGCCTTCGGGCGCGCCATGACGTGCTCAGCGCTCAAGCCGCAGGGCCTTTCATCCTCAGAGCTTGCCGCCATCGCCAGTCGCTTCGCGCTCGGTGGTATCGATTTCATCAAGGACGATCACGGCCTGGCTGACCAGCGCTACAGCCCTTTCGCTGAGCGCGTGCGGGCCTGCGCAGAGGCTGTGGCCAACGCTTGCCGCACGACCGGCCGCGCAACGCGCTATCTGCCGAGCCTGTCCGGCAACCTTGACCAGCTCCGTAATCAGATAAAGATTGCGTGCGATGTTGGGATCGACTGCGTGTTGATTGCACCGATGATAGTCGGACTGCCATCACTGCAAGCGCTACGCCACGAGTTTCCCGAAATCGCCTTCATGGCCCATCCATCACTATCCGGCGCCGCGCGTTTCGCCCCGCCGTTGCTGCTCGGCAAACTGTTCCGGCTGTTCGGCATTGACGCAACGGTCTTTCCCAATCATGGCGGACGTTTCGGTTATACGCCCGCAACCTGCCTGGCCCTTGCCGAACAGGCGCGCACACCCTGGGCCGGACTCGCAGCGTGCGTACCGGTTCCAGCCGGGGGGATGACCACCGACCGCGTACCGGAGATGCTGGACTTCTATGGTCGCGATGTCATGTTGCTGATCGGTGGTGGTTTGCTCGCCGCACGCGAGCGGCTGACCGCGGAAACCGCGGCATTTCAGACTTCCGTTGAACACTACGACTATCGGTGATCGATATGGCTAAGGATAAAGACTCGAACATACGCTGCTCCCAACCGGATTTTCGCTGGCAGAACGTCGAACAAATGCCTTACAAGGAAGAAGGTTCGGCGCCGTTCAAAGCTATCTCACGCCAAATCCTGTTCGCCGATTCGGCTCTGAGATGCGAGTTACGCTACATTGCCTGATCGACGCCACAGTGCGTCCAGTCAAGCAATACGATCTCGTGAGCATCCCCGGTTTGACCTGGCACCAGTTCCGTGCCACCAGGGGCACGCCACTGGGTTTCCTGTGCATGGTTAACGCCGAGCGCGACAAACCACAATTGCCGAGTGCACAGGAGATGGCGGCGATGGCTGCCGATCCGCGTCTCGCCGCGTTTTTCAAGGGCGCTCCGATCGAATGATTTAAAGAAGAATTAATCATGCCGGTTCATGATTTGAAAGCAAATTATCAATTACTCTGTCAGCAATCGAGGTGAAAAGTATGAACAGCTACATTAGAGCATTGGCAGTCTCCTTATTAATGATACCCGTCCTGGCAATCATCGGCGCAACTCAAACCAATGCTGTCACCCTGGAAGTGATGAACCCCAGCGGCGAGATACCGCCGCCGCCGTTTCATGCGCCTTCATCCCGGATAAGCAATCTGGACGGCAAGAAAGTCGGCATTTACTGGATCGGCAAGGCCGGTGGCGACAATTTCTGGAACGGTGTCGAGGAGTTGCTGAATGAGCGTTTCCCCAAGGTCCAGACCGTGCGTTACGAAGGACCGTTCGATCTGGGTGATGCGCGCGCTGCGGAGCTGGCCAGGGAGGTTGATACCATGTTTTATGGTGTGGGGGATTGAGGCTCCTGTACCTGGGCCGGCGGCGCCGGCGCGGCAAGACTGGAAAAAGCAGGACTCCCCACGGTATATCTGACCACGTCCCAATTCCTGGACAACGCCCATCTCTCAGCCGAGGATAACGGCGTACCGAACATGCGTATCATCGGCGTACCGGCCGATTTGTATTATCGTGAACGCATCAGCAAGGAACGCTCCCGCCCGGTGGCGGAGAAAATGTTCGATACAATGCTGGCTTCCTTAACCAAACCGATCACGCCGGAAGAAGCCAGGCCCAAAATCAGGAGTACGGGGACTGAGAACCTCAAGTTCACCGCCGACACCATCGGCGCGGCAATTGAGGACTGTCATCAGATGTTTCTCGCTAACCAGTGGTCGGATGGCCTGCCATTCATTCCACCGACACCGGAGCGGGTAAAGTGGATGCTCAGCGGCACCAACCGTGCACCGGGCGAGGAATTGGGCCCCATCTCACCGCGCAATGGCATGGCTACCATTGAGAAGATTGCTATTAACGCCGTAATGGCCGGCGCCAGTCCGGAATATCTGCCCGTGATCATCGCAGCGGTGGAAGGTCTCGCCGACCCGGATTTCGATGAACTGCATTTTGCCACTTCGACGGGTTCGTTCAATCTGGTCATAGCCGTCAGCGGTCCCATGGCCGATGAGATCGGCATGAACTCAGGCCTGGGTCTGTTGAGCTACGGCAACCGGGCCAACAGCAGCATCGGCCGAGCAGTACGCCTGGCCATGATCAATTTCGGCCACACCTGGCCGGCGCAGAACGATATGGCACTGGTGGGCAGGCCCGGCGCGCATGCCTTCCTGACTTTCGCCGAGAATCAGGCGCAGAGCCCATGGCCTTCCTATCACGAGGCGCAGGGTTTCCGGCCGGATGACAACACTGTGACGCTGACCGTCACCGGTGGCTACTCAACGGGCAACACGGGAGCCAACATTTACGGTGGCGGCGCGGTCGCGCTGGTACCACCGGAGTCGATACTGAAGAGTATCGCCAGTGATATCACCAATGTCCGCGGCGGCGTGGCGGCGGACGACTCCACCGGCAACCTGCTGGCGGGTAACGAAAAGGCCGTTCGCAGCAACTATCGTAAATATTTCATCGTCTTCAATCCGGAAGTGGCGCAGGAGCTGCAGAGCCGCCTGGGGTATACGCGTGAAAGTTTGCAGGAATATTTATTTGAGACGGCGAGTATCCCCTACGAGCTACTGAGCGCCGGCGATATAGACAATGTCAAACGTGCCATCGATATCGGTTATATCCCTACTGATCGGGTGGCGCGTTTCCGGGCAGGCTTGCAACCGGGTGGCACCGTGCCGATGTTGTCGCGGCCTGGGGACGTTCATATCATAGTCGCCGGCGGTATCCCCGGCTATACCATGATGATGTCCTATTTTCTCGATGGTATTTACAAACCGGTGGCCCACATCAGCAAACTGATCAGTGGCGCACAGTTAACGAAGACGGGCCGCTAATCTGGGGGAAGGATTAAATAATATTCCCCGCGACAAGCCGTGAGGATTTTTATTTTCTATTGATTTCGCGGCGCGCGAAGTAAATTCGCGCTAGCGACCAAAGGGGTGATCTGCGCCTCTCCCCTATGGCAACCCCATCGCTTCGTACCCGCCGCGAGCTGCGGGGTATATTCAAAATTTATGAATCATGACCCTCTGTCTGGCAGGGGTTCATTAATTCATTGCATGAATTAAATACTCTGGATATCGATTAGGTACTGTGATCCTTTAAAACCGATTCTCCAGCACCAGAACGCCTGCCCCGGTATTGGAAATCGGCGCGTGGTAATGTTTGTGTACAACCCTGGCATCATTGTGTAACGCGCCGCGCATCACCAGCCACATAATGGTTTCGATGCCTTCGGTGCCGGCTCTGGCCATGATCTCACTGTTGCTGAACTGGGTCATCCATTCCGGCTCGGTGGCAATTTTTTCGATGCACTCCAGATCGAAATCCACATCGATCAGTCCGGCGCGTTCGCCCTGCAATTGATGGGACAGGCCGCCGGTGCCGAAGATCACAACTTTAATATCTTCGGGATAAGAGGCGATAGCCTTGCCCAGGGCGCGGCCCAGTTTCAGACAGCGGGCCGCTGTGGGTACCGGGTGCTGAACCGTGTTCACCGCCAGCGGTATGGTTTTGATGGGCCATTTCTCCAGGGTGCCGTACAGGGCCCGGATGGGATTGACGAAACCGTGGTCGACTTTCATCTCCTGGCAAGTGCATATATCGAACTCCTGCTCTATCAGTGATTCGGCGATGTGCCAGGAGAACTGGGCGTCGCCGTCAAATGGAGCAACCGGTTTCAGCCCCCAACCTTCATCAGCATTTTCATAAATATCCGCGCAACCAAGGGCGAAAGTTGGGACCTTGTCCAGGAAAAAATTCAGGCCATGGTCGTTATAGACCACGATTATCACGTCCGGATCGACTTTTTTCAGCCAGACTTTGGCGGGCTCATAGCCATCGAAGAACCGCTTCCAGTAGGGTGTTTGGGTAATGCCGTTGGCAATAGCATTGCCCACGGCAGGGATGTGTGACGAGG
>JACVQI010000243.1 GCA_015661095.1 Gammaproteobacteria bacterium | reverse complement strand
GCCGTCCAGATCAGCGTGCCGGTATTGGTGCGGCTGAACCAGTCCGTAGCGGGTATTTCGCTGCATACCGGCCGGATCCAGGCGCAGCAAGGCGGTGACTATCACTCGACGTTCAAGGGCCGGGGCATGGAATTCGATGAATCGCGCCTGTATCAGCCCGGTGACGATATCCGCAATATTGACTGGCGTGTTACCGCCAGGACCAACAAGACCCATACAAAATTATTTCGGGAAGAGCGTGAACGGCCGGTCTTCGTGTGGGTGGATTTCCGGCGGCCGATGTTTTTCGCCACCAGGGGCAGTTTCAAGGCGGTGCTGGCCGCGAAGCTGGCGGCGTTGCTGGCGTGGAGCGCCAACCGGCAAGGCGATCGGGTCGGCGGGGTGATATTTTCCGAGAGCGTCCATCATGAATTGAAACCGCAACGCGGCAAGACCGGTGTCTTGCGCTTGATCAATCAGTTGGTGCAGCATCCGGCCTGGACGCAGCACTCACGGGATCCGGGCGACAGCCACGATTGCGGCAAGGCCCTGTCACGTCTGCGCCGTGTCGCGCGGCCCGGCAGTCTGATCTTTCTCATCAGCGATTTCCGCGATATGGATGATCCGGCCCTGGCCCAGATCAGCACCTTGAGCGCGAATAACGAGGTCGTCATGATCATGCTGTACGACCCGCTGGAAAAGTCGTTACCCGCGGTCGGTCGCTACCGGGTCAGCGATGGCGCTGAGGAACTGCTGGTCGATACTTATGACCGGGATCGGGTTGATCGTTACCGAGGCCGTTTTCTCACTCACCTGGAGCGGTTCCAGCAGTTGGCGCGCAAACTGCGCAGTCATCTGGTGCTCTGTTCCACCACCGATGATCCGGTGGTGGTGTTAACACAGGGGTTATAGGCATGACGGCTCCCGATCAACTGCCGTTACGGGATATCCATCTACCGGAGCCGGTCTCGTGGTGGCCATTGCCGATCGGCTGGTGGTTAGTGCTCGTCTTGCTGGTGGTGAGTATCGCTCTGTGCGTGTGGGGTTACCGGCGTTACCGCGGTCATAAATCATCCGCCGTCTATCTGGCCAAAGTTGAATTGCGGCAACTACACGAGCTTTATCTGCAACAGCGGGATGTCGGTCTGCTCGCCAGGGATATTTCCATGCTGTTGCGACGACTGAGCATTAGCATCTATCCGCGTACGGCAACGGCCAGCCTCACGGGCGAGGACTGGCTGCGACATCTCGACCAACCCTTACCGGACCAGCCGTTTACGAGCGGGGCGGGACGGATCCTGATCGAGGCGCCGTACCGGCGCGAGGTCCGGATCGAAGACATTGAACCCTTGATCCGATTGTGCGAAAAATGGATCGAGGCCGTTGCCGGCCAGGCGCGGAGTACCGCCACATGATCCAGTTTGAATGGCCCTGGTTAGCCGCGATCCTGCCACTGCCCTGGCTGCTGCGTTACCTGCTGCAACCGGTGGAGACCAGCCAGGAAGCTGCTCTGAAAGTGCCTTTTCTGCAGGATTTTATCGATCGGCAGGCCGGCCACCGGCTGCGCCTGCGCCGCTGGCCGCTGTGGATTGCAGCCCTCGCCTGGCTGTTGCTGGTGCTGGCCAGCATGCGGCCGCTCTGGCTGGGCGATCTGATCGAACTCCCGGTCAGCGGCCGGGAACTGATGCTGGCGGTGGATTTGTCCGCCAGCATGCAGGAAGAGGATTTCATTCTGGAGGGGCAGGCCGTGAACCGGCTGGTCGCCACCAAAAAAGTTGCCGGGGAATTTATCGAACGGCGGATCGGCGATCGGATCGGGTTGATTCTGTTTGGCGAGAATGCCTATCTGCAGGCGCCGATGACCCAGGATCGGGAGACAGTGCGCACCCTGTTGTTCGAAGCCGCCATCGGCCTGGCCGGCAAGGCCACGGCCATCGGCGATGCCATCGGTCTGGCCGTGAAGCGGCTACGCGAGCGGGGCGAAACCAACCGGGTTTTGATATTGCTGACCGATGGCGCCAATACCGCTGGTGCCGTACAACCATTGGAGGCGGCCGACCTGGCGGCCCGCGAGGGCCTGAAGATCTATACCATCGGCGTCGGCGCCGATGAGATGATCGTCCGCAGCTTTTTCGGTTCCCGCAGGGTGAATCCATCGGCGGACCTCGATGAAGGGACGTTGCGCGCCATCGCGGAGAAAACCGGCGGCCGTTATTTCCGGGCCCGCGATACCGCGGAACTTGACCAGATCTACCAGCTCCTCGATGAACTGGAACCCATAGCAAAAGATGCGAAGCGCTTCCGGCCGCAGCAGGCATTGTATTTCTGGCCGTTGTCCGGCGCGACGGTGCTGACGGTATTATTGCTAACCCTGAAACTGATCGGCAGGATCGGACCGTGAGCGCGTTCGCTGAATTTCATTTCCTGCGCCCATTGTGGTCCCTGGCATTGCTGCCCTTGCTGGTCCTGCTTTGGCTGATGGTTAAATCCAGACTGGCCTCCCGCAGTTGGGAACTGGTCTGTGATGCGGCCTTGCTGCCTTACATTTTGACCGGGACATCGGTGCGGCAACGGCGGCTCTCTATTATCCTGACCGGCATCGGCGGACTGTTGGTGATCCTGGCGCTGGCCGGTCCGGTGTGGGAAAAACTGCCGCAACCGGTTTTTACCAGAAGCAGTGCACTGGTACTGGCGCTGGATCTGTCCCGTTCCATGGATGCCGCTGATATTTCGCCCAGCCGCCTGTTGCGAGCCCGTTTCAAAATCGCCGATATTTTGCAACGCAGGACCGACGGCCAGACCGCCCTGCTGGTGTATGCCGGGGACAGTTTCATCGTCACGCCGCTGACGGATGACAGCGCCACCATCACCTCGCAACTGCAGGCATTGACGACCGAGATCATGCCGGTACCGGGCAACAATACCTTGCTGGCCCTGCACCAGGCGGAACAGTTACTCAAACAGGCCGGTGCCGCGAATGGTGAAATCCTGCTCATCACCGATGAGATCGACTTCGAACAGGCCGGGGACTTTGCCGCTGACCTGCATGACCAGGGTTATCAAGTTTCCGTGCTGGCCGTTGGCACGGAACAGGGTGTGCCCATCCCGCAAGCGGATGGCAGTTTTCTCAAGGACAGTAACGGCGGGATAGTCGTACCGGTATTGCTGGAGGAGCCCATGCGCAGGCTCGCGGCAACCGGTGGCGGTATCTATCAACGGCTGGCGCCGGGGGATGAGGACACGGATAGCCTGCTGGAATACTTCGCCGGCCATGAGAGGACACGGATAGCCTGCTGGAATACTTCGCCGGCCATGAGCAGGAAGGCGAGATCGAGACCACCGAATTGCAAACCGATACCTGGCGCGAACAGGGGCCCTGGCTGTTACTGCTGGTGTTGCCGTTGCTGGCGTGCATGTTCCGCCGCGGTTATCTGGTAGTGTTACTGCTGTTCCTGTTGCCGCTGCCGAAACCGGCCCAGGCCATGGACTGGGAGTCACTCTGGTCCCGGCCCGATCAACGGGCGCAACGCGCATTCGATGGTGGCGATACCGCAACGGCCGCGCAACTATTTCAGGATCCGGCCTGGAAAGGGTCGGCGCAATACAAGAGCGGTGATTTTGAAGGCGCAGTCAAATCCCTGGAATCCCTGCAAGATAAGGAAAGTCTTTATAACCGTGGCAATGCTCTGGCGCGGCAGGGGAACTACCAGGAGGCAATCAGCCTCTATGATCAGGTATTGAAACAGGAGCCGGACCACACAGATGCGAAATTCAACAAGGAGCTGGTTGAGAAGGAACTGCAACAGCAACAACAACAGAAGCAGCAACAGCAGAACGGACAGAATCAGCAGGAGCAGCAACAGAATCAACAACAGAATCAAGAGCAGGAACAAAATCCGGATCAACAACAGCAACCGGCGGATGCCGACGATCAACAGTCTGAATCAGAGTCACAGACGGAACAGGAGCAACAGCAAGCGCAACAGGAAAACGAAAAGCAACCTGCTGACGAACAGGCAGAGGGTGAGAACCAGCAGCCGCAAATGGCGCAGTCGGACCAGAAACCACTGGATGAAGATCAGCAGGCGACGGAACAGTGGCTACGCCGGATTCCGGATGATCCCGCGGGCCTGCTGCGGCGCAAGTTCCTGTATCAATATCAACAACGCGACACAGACAGCCAGTCAACCGATAAAACATGGTAATCAAACAACGATATGCAGCACTTTCATCTACAACACATCTCAAAATAAAAATGCTTTACGTTGCAAAACATTTCGTCATGCCGGGCTTGACCCGGCATCCAGTAAATAATTGTTTTAACTGGATACGGGTCGCTTCGGACTCCATGTCCTCTCGCGACATTACTACATCCTGTAGGTCACATTCGCCGGAATTATGGTGTTTTTAAATATGATGTTTTTAACAGAGTTTTTTTAATTTTGAGAAGGGTTCAAATAATGCGGTCACTATTATTTCTGTGTGCTCTGCTCATGGCGCCCGTCACCTATGCAGTGACTATCACCGTCACGGCGGATCGCGACCCGGCGGTGCTGAATGAATCGTTCGTATTGACCTTTGAAAGCGATGATGATGTCGATGACGATCCGGATTTTTCCCCCTTAAACCGCGACTTCCAGGTCTTGTCCACGGGCGAGAGCAGTAACATGTCCATCATCAATGGCAGAGTTTCGAGCAGCAAAACCTGGACGCTGAATGTAATGGCCCGTCGGGCCGGCGAGCTGCTGATCCCGCCGGTGGCTTTCGGCAGCGATCTGAGCACATCGGCAATGATCAACGTCGTCAAGGATGCCCCGGCCGGTAGCACCAGCAATCTTCGGGAAATATTTCTGGAAGTGGCGGTGAATGCCGAACATCCCTATGTACAGTCCGAAGTGATTTACACTATTCGCCTGTTTCGTTCGGTGGCTACCGCCAATGCCACACTGAGCGAGCCGGATGTCAGCGGTGTGACCGCCGTGGTGGAAAAGCTCGGTGAGGACCGGAGTTATGAAACAACCCGGCAGGGAAATTTATTTGGCGTAATCGAACGTAAATATGCCATCTATCCTCAGGGCAGCGGCCGCCTCACCATCGGACCGATGATTTTTCAGGGCCAGATTACCCGGGGATTTAATCTGTTCGGGAATCCTTTTGGCCGCCAGCCGCAGACTGTCAGTGCGCAATCTGAATCTATCACACTCGATGTTCAGGCCATCCCTGCAGCTTTTAAAGGTTCCCAGTGGTTGCCGGCGCGGGAGATGTCGCTGATGGAGGAATGGTCGGACTATCCACTCCAATTCAAGATCGATGAACCGTTGACACGCACCCTGACTTTGAGAGCGACTGGTTTGACGGCGAGTCAATTACCGGAGTTACCCGTCTGGACGACGGATGCTTTTAAACAATATCCCGACCAGCCAGTACTGGAAGATGACAAGCAGGGCGATGGTGTCATCGGCAAGCGGGTCGAAAAAATTGCCATGATCCCCGGCCGCGCGGGAACCTACACCTTGCCGGAGATCAGC
>JACVQI010000058.1 GCA_015661095.1 Gammaproteobacteria bacterium | reverse complement strand
CCGCCGTTGGTATGGTCAGGTTTTAAATTAGTTACAGGCCAGTCCTTGCGTTACATTAAACGGTCACTGTCTGGGCGGTTGGATCAGCTCCACACGATTGCCGGCAGGATCAACAGCAAAACCGATTATCATGCCGGAGGTTCCGAATGGACGCGGATCACCGTCCATAGTCCCGCCCGCCGCCTTGACTGCCATCACCGTGGCCGCCATATCGGTCACATTAAAAATGATATGCGGAACCGGGTCCTTGAGGTCGTTGGAGGGACGGGGCATGATGACGATCTGGGCGTCAGGATTGGCCTTGGCGGCATCCGCTGTTTCGCCAAAATTCAGCATGATTTCCAGCATGCCCGGAAATTCAAGCCGGTTTACCTCCTGCAGTCCGAAAGCTGATTGGTAAAACTTGGCCAGGGCAACAACATCCACTGCCCCGATACGCGCAGCATTCAAGGTAACCCCGGCCTGCACAGTACTCATGAAGATGGAAGCGGCTCCCAGCATCAAAATATACTTTGCCAGTTTTTTCATTATAACCCCCGGAAGATTCTGTGTGCTGCCAGCGATAATACCGCGGGCCTCAGGCTGGGACAAGAGGGCGTTGCGCATGATAAGGCGATTAAGACCCAGGACTCAGGCGTCGAAACCGCATGTCCCGGGTGTCATACCACAGGACCCGCATAACTCACTCGCATGTGACTGCGTGCCGCTACTGATGGCGAAGGTCGATAACTTCTTCCTGAGTTCCTGATTACCACAATCCGGACACTCAATGATGGTCGAACTCCGCACCAGTAGTTCAAAATCCTTCTCGCACTGACTGCAATGATATTCGTAGATAGGCATAATTAGGTCTTTATTGATACCAGAAAGTCTGTTAATTATATCCGAATAAACTATTAATTCGATATACCAATAAGCAATATTTACGCGTGTATTAGTCCAATGTACTGGACTTCCCGATGACTATCACTTGCCGGTGATTTATAAATATCAAGGACAATAATTGATCAAGGCCATTACATTAATCAAGCGTAACCCCGGCTTAACTGTCAGGGAGTTTCAGGAATACTGGCGCTATGAACATATCAAAGTCATCGAGCGCTTGCCCGGCATCCGGCGCTATGTTCAGAATCATCCGTTTTCGGACAATTATGATCGGGGCACGCCTGTTTACGACGGGGTCGCCGAACTCTGGGCGGACAATACACGGGCATTCAAAGACGTGGCGGCCAGCGAGGCTTACCAATATGTACAGGCTGATGAAGAGCGATTTATTGACCGTGAATCACTGGCATTGATCTTAACCAGCGAAGCAGTATTCAAAGTAGAATCACCCCAACCCGGCGGCATCAAATACCTGGAGTTTCTGCAACGCCGGAAGGGAATGACAGTCGAGGATTTTCAGCAATACTGGCTGACACAGCACGGACCACTGGTCTTGAAATTACCATCACTCAGGCATTATGTGCAAAGCCCGGCCCGGCCGGGCGGATACAGCGCCGACCACTCACCCGCTTGTGACGGCCTGTCCAGTATGTGGTTTGATTCCAGAGAGGATTTCCGACAGGCCATGGACTCCGACTCTTATGCCACTATCATTGCGGACAGGGTTAATTTTCTAAGGCATGAAGAAATCCAAAACCTGATCTGCGCGGAACATGTAATCATCGGCTGATAACCTGGTAGCCAGCGATTAACCAACGTGTAATCATCATAAATGCAGCCCTTAACGCTTTTTCTCTTACCTGGTCTGATGTGCGATGCCGATGTCTGGAAGCATCAACAGACGCACCTGGCTGATTTGGCACGGATCGTCATTCCGGATTTTCGTGGTTTTGACTCGCTGACGGCTATGGCCGAGAACGTACTGCAAACCGCGCCTGATCGATTTGCGGTTGCCGGCCACTCCATGGGCGGCCGGGTCGCACTCGAGCTTTGGAATCTCGCCCCATCCAGGGTCAGCAAACTGGCCTTGCTGGAAACCGGGGCCGAACCACTGGCTGCAGGTGAAACGATCAAGCGTCAGGCCCTGATCGACCTGGCGCTGACCAGCGGCATGCAGGCAGTGGCCGATACCTGGCTACCGCCGATACTGCATCCGATGCACCGGCAGGAGCACCACTTGTTGCATGCGATCACGACCATGATCATGCGTACCAGTGTCGAGGATTTTGTCAAACAGATGCATGCCTTGATCCGTCGTCCCGATGCCTCCGGTTATTTAAAGCATATCAATTGCCCGACACTATTGTTGGCCGGACGGCATGACAGTTTGTACCCCGTGGCACAACACGAGCAAATGCTGATGGATATTGTTAATGCCAGACTGATTGTCCTGGAAGATGCCGGTCATATGGCGCCGCTGGAAAAACCCTGGAGTGTGACCGCGGCCCTGCGTGACTGGTTATTGCAATAACCTGACTCGACGATCCCTGTCCTTGCGCAAGTGTGATTATTGTTTTTCTCAGATTTCAATCCCGCCAAGGCGGGATTGAAAATGGCAATGCCTCCCTGGGTCGCGGAAATTCTGAAAGAATCAGAGTCGTCCTAGGAAGATTTCAACAGGATTTCAAAGGTCCGGGCATTGGGACAGAAGGAATTATCCCCCGTTTCTTCACCCTTGAGCCATCTCTCACAGACCGCCTCATTCTGACACTTCTGGCAGTGGTAGCGTACTTCCCTCATAATGGCCATAACATCGCCATGATCGATGGTTTCCGGATCCAGGCCGCAGCGCTCGAGCATATTGCGCATGCGTCTATCAGAATTATTCGCTTTATATCTCAGGAACCAGGCAACCAGGACTATGGCCGCCGCTACCATAACTAAAGCGATCAGGGTGTCATAACTAATTGTATTCATGCGTCATTCACCTCGCAGGAAAAAACCGCTCACACTGGCATTCGGGATTTGTCAATTAATAATAATGATAGGTCAAGCACCGATTGTAAATTTCCCGGACGGAATTAATCGTCAGCTGGTTGATATAGATCAACTGACATGCTGCCGCAGTTAATCAGGAATGCGGGTGTGGCAGACGCTGTGATGGATCACAGGCGCTTACCGATATCAAATTGCACCGAATAATCGCAGGCAAGATTACCATCCGGGCGATGTATCCAGCGCTGTAATCCATTCGGCAAAACAATCGCGGAGAATACAATATTTACATTTTTATAATCCTGAATAATCACTCAATTTTTCAATACGTTATTCTGTGATTCTCAACCGGACTTGATGATTGCGTGTGGGGGATGGATTGTATTTCGGGGATAAGCTGCCAAACTTATATCTGGACGTATGCGGACCGCAATGCTTTTATACTAATCAACCGCAGAATCGGGAGGTAATCATGAGTATCAGCGTCAGCCAATTATTAAATAAAAAAGGCCATCAGATTCATACCGTATCACCCGATACAACGGTATTCGAAGCCATCAAATTAATGTCCTCACTGGGTGTCGGCGCTTTACTGGTGATGGAAGGCAACCGACTGGTAGGTGTTATATCGGAACGGGATTACACCAGGAAAGTCATCTTGAAGGGGCGCGCTTCCGCTTCAACCCTGGTACAGGAGATCATGACCAACAAGGTGATTTGTGTATCCCCCTCCAATAATATCGATGAGTGCATGATGCTGATGAACGAGAATCATATCCGACATCTGCCGGTCATTGAGAAAAGCACGGTGGTGGGGGTTATTACCATCATGGATGTGATCAAGAATATCCTGACGGAAAAAGAATTCATAATCGAACAACTGGAACACTATATAGCCGGGAATACCTGATACGTCAGGAAAGCAAGCCGTTAGCAACCCTGGAAAGGCGGCTGTCGACTTAGGCTCTCAATGGGAGAATTCACTGCACATCCCATCTTCCGCATAGGCGATGCTATTACTCGCATCAGTACTGCCATAAAAATAGTGCAGAATGTCATCCATATAAAAATGCCTGCTATCCGTGCGCCCCAGTACCGAGCCGTCCACATCATTGGAAATAATATTGACCAGTTTATTATCATCGGTACGGTTGTCTGAAATATCAATACTGCTTTCGCTGATTACAATAAGATGAACAACTCCGGTTATATCAATATCCAGCTCGGACACAGTCCCATTTTCCTGTTTCATCAGGTGAGCGGCATGCATGGGAACGCAATAATACGATCCGGCTTTAACCGCGTATGCATTCTGCATTGCAAACAACAGGCAACCTGCAAGCAGTATCATTGATTTCATCAACGTTCTCTATCTGGCGAATTTACACCTCTCAGATTAAGTTTAGTCTTGCTCCCAATGTCGCAGTTGATAAACGTCAAGTACTACTGCAACCAATCACAAAATACAGCGTGAACGAATCTACGACTTAAAATGATTGGGAATTCAATCCCCTGAAAATTTTCTAGACAATACCATCGACATAAGATACCGTTATCCGGATTTATCTTATTGAATTCCATAAAATTATTATGGATTTAAATTATCCAATCGGGCGCCCTGATGACAAAAGTTTCCAGTGATTTCAAGGTCTCGGTACTACAGACCAGTTGCAGGAACTGCAGCCTGTCATCGTTGTGTCTGCCGAAAGATTTGGTCAGTACTGAGATCAAGGAACTGGAAAGTATCGTCAGTCAACTGCCCCCCCTGAACAAGCATGGCCATATCTTTAGCCAGGGGGAGAATTTCTCGTCGCTGTACGTTGTCCGTTCCGGGTGTGTCAAGAAATATCAGGTTGATGCTGAAGGAAATGAACAGGTCAACGGCTTCAGCCTCCCCGGCGAGCTTTTGGGTATCGATGCCATCGGCACGGGCAGGTATATGAGTTCAGCGGAAGCGCTCGATACGACCAGCTACTGCCAGTTAAAGTATTCAAAGTTTGAAGAATTGTGCGAAAAGATCCCGGGTTTGATTAAACATATATTGAAGATGGCCGGACAGGAACTGGTCGCGGAGCATGACATTCATAAGGCCATATCCCAGAAGAGCATTGACGAAAGAGTGGCGGTGTTCTTCACCTCGCTTTCCACCAGGTTAAGAATACTCGGTTATTCCGGCAGTGAATTCAACCTGCCGATGAGCCGGCATGATATTGCAAACTTCCTGGGCATGCAGCCGGAAACCTTCAGCCGTTCGTTAAAAAAGCTGATTACGGACAATCTCATCGATGTGAATCTGAAAAATATCAGAATCAAGGACCAGGATAATCTACGGCTATTGGCAGGGCATTGTGAGACTTGCCCGTCCAATAAAGTCATGAACGGCTAAGGAATCTTCGATTAATTCAGAGGTTCCGTTCGACACCTGGAAGTGCCGGAAAAGACCAGGAGGGACTTATTCAGAGATCTCCTAATACACCTCGTATTGGATGTTGAATTTAGACACCTGCTGCAGCGACTTACAAATTTGATTTCCCGGAGAAATGATGTTTTATACAACCCTCATTAGCGACAATACGGGATATTTCTCTAGAAATTCAGGCCTATTCAAGTACTGAATCCTTGCTTCAATCCCTTCCTGCTATCCCGAGTTTAAAATGGCTGCTGAAATTCACACCCTGACGATCAGAAAGCATTAATAACGGGAGACCTGCGCGGACACAGTCCGTGCTTTAGCCTGATTACCCGCCATTGTCAGAGCAGAAAGATGGTTCCGCACCCGGACATCAATGTTAAGTCATTGATGACATTGATTAAAATCAACATGCACCAAACCATATTAGTCTATTCTTTCATAAAGAGGTTTAAATTCTCCTTCGCAGATGGAAAACACAGCAACGCATCCATCAACATCGTTGAACAAAGTTGGTTCGATTGCGGAGATCCATGGCCCGGTGGTGGTCATAGAATGCTCAGTTTTGCCCCCTTTACGACAGGCGTTATATGCCTCACTCGATCATGAAACCTACCTGTTTGAGGTCCACCAGCATCTGAATGAACGCTATATCCGTGCGATTACCCTGCACAGCACCGCCGGCTTACAGCGTGGCATGAGTGTCTATAACACCGGCGCGCCACTGCAGGTACCGGTCTCCACTTCCTGTCTAGGTCGCCTCCTGAATGTCTTTGGCGAACCCCTGGACGGCCTCGCCCCACTTACCGCTGATGCTTATCGAAACATTCACGGGACACCCACCGCCCTGTATGAAACAACCAGCAGCGACACGGTATTGGAGACCGGGATAAAAGTAATCGACTTGCTGTGTCCATTTATCAAAGGCGGTAAAACCGGCCTCTTTGGCGGCGCCGGCGTCGGTAAAACGGTACTGGTGATGGAATTCATGCACGCCATCACCGCGTTGCATCATGGTGTGTCGGTATTCGCCGGTGTCGGCGAACGCATCCGCGAAGGGCATGAGCTTTGGCGCGAGATGAGCAAGGCTGGTGTCATGCCTAAGACCGTCATGGTGTTCGGCCAGATGGATGAATCGCCTGGGGTACGGTTTCGCATTGCGCTGGCGGCCCTGTCCTATGCGGAATACCTGCGCGATAGCATGCACAAGGAGGTATTGTTCGTCATCGATAATGTCTTCCGGTTTGTGCAGGCTGGCAGCGAAATTTCCAGTCTGCTGGGCCGTATGCCGGCGACCGTCGGGTACCAGCCGACGCTGACGACTGAAGTCGCTGAATTACAGGATCGCATCATCTCAACCGAAAAGGGCGCGGTCACCTCGGTACAGGCGGTTTATGTACCGGCGGATGATATGACCGATCCGGCGGTAACCGCTATTCTCAACCATCTGGATACCACGGTGATCCTGTCACGGGCACTGGCGGGCAAAGGCATCTACCCGGCGGTGGACCCGCTCCGCTCTAGCAGCGACTTGATGGACCGTCATACCCTGGGTGACAGGCATTACGATATCGCTGAAGGCGTGCGTGAGCATCTGTCCCGTTATCATGAACTGGAAAATATCATCGCCATGCTGGGTATTGAAGAGTTATCGGACAACGACCGGCGGATTGTCATGCGCGCGCGTAAATTGCAGCGTTACCTGACTCAACCGTTCTGGGTGACGGCCAAACAAACGGGCCTGCCCGGAGTATCCGTCCCCCTGAGCCAGGCGCTGGATGATTGTGATGGATTCCTGACCGGCCGTTACGATCAGATGGCGGAGGAAAAATGTTACATGATCGGCGCCATGCGGAGTTGCTGATGAAAACTTTCCGCCTGCTATTACGGGACACGATCCGGAACGAAAGCATCGGGGAGGTCTGTTCCTTTATCGGTGAAGATGACTCCGGCAGTTTCGGTATTCTCGCCGACCATACCCGGTTCATGACCAGACTGGTGTTCGGACTGGCGCGATTCAAAGTGGTAAATGCCCCCTGGCAATACCTCGCCGTGCCGGGAGCGATGCTGTACTTCCACAACAATGAATTGATACTGATCACCCGGCGCTATCTCCGGAGTGATAATTATCTGGCCATCAGCAAGGATCTGATGGAGATCCTGTCTGTCGAAGAACGCAACTTGCTGGAGATGAAACGCAATCTGCACAGAATCGATGAACATATTCTGAGTTATATGAGAGATTTTGAAGCGCGAACACCGGAATTATGAATGATCGTCAGAAATTGAAAGCGCGGATTGAAAAGCAGGCACAACGCATGCAGAAAGCCGAGCGTGAACAATCGACATTGTTATCGCAAACCGTATTCACCGGTACGCTGGGCCTGGTGCTGGTTTTGCCCATCATCGCCGGCGCTTATATCGGACTCTGGCTGGATAGTATGACCGCGGCATACTCGGTCCGCTGGACTGTCGGGCTGATCATGCTCGGCCTGATCATCGGAGTCTTCAATGTTTATTATCTGATCAAGGAACATGAATAAATGAGTGGCAACGAAATGTCTCCGGCCATCTGCTTATCCATCGGTCCTGTCGAAGTGACTGAAACCGTCATGACGACCTGGTTAATCATATTGCTACTGGCGGGCATAGCCTGGGGTATCAGCCGCCAGCTGCGAATTGAGGCGGGGCCCGCGCAAAGCGCCGCTGAAGGGGTCATAGCGGCCATGGAAGAGGCTATCAATGCCGTTGCTCCGGGCTATGTACAACAGCTACTACCTTTTATCGGCACGCTCTGGATCTTTCTGGTCATTACCAACCTGGCCGGACTGATCCCGGGTATGCATTCGCCGACGCGGGATCTGTCCACAACCTCGGCGCTTGCCATACTGGTATTCCTGGCGTCCCACTGGTTCGGGATCCGCGCCAGCGGTTTAAAAAATTATCTCCGCCATTATCTCGCCCCCAGCCCCGTGCTGTTACCTTTTCATATTATCAGTGAAATCACCCGCACCATCGCCCTGGCGGTGCGCTTGTTCGGTAATATCATGAGCCTGGAAATGGCCGCCCTGCTGATTTTATTCGTTGCCGGTTTTCTGGCGCCCATACCCATTCTGATGCTGCACATTATCGAGGCCCTGGTCCAGGCCTACATATTCGGGATACTGGCCCTGATTTATATCGCCGGTGGCCTGCAAGCACAACAACTTCGACATGAGCAACGCGAGGAATAAATTATGACTGATATAACCTGGTTCATCCTGGCTTCCACTGTTGCCGCCTGCCTGGCGATTGCGATTGGCGTCATCCTGCCTGCGTTCGCCATGGGTAAGGCGATATGCAGCGCCCTGGACGCCCTATCCCGGCAACCGGAGGCGGAACGGTCCATCATGCGGACCTTGTTCATCGGCCTGGCCATGATCGAGTCACTGGCGATTTATGTGTTGGTAATCGTGCTGATTGTGCTCTTTCGCAACCCGTTGCTGGAATATCTGGCTAACTAAACACTCGCCATGGCGTGACTAAATATATTGTGATAGAGGCAACAACGTGGAATTGAACTGGTCAACATTTGCTCTGGAAATCATCAATTTCCTGATCCTGGTCTGGCTGCTGGCCCGGTTTCTGTACCGGCCGGTCATGAATGTCATCGATAAACGCCGGCAGGAGATAAGCAAACAACTGTCCGCAGCCGAAACCGTCCGCCAGGAAGCGGAATCACTCAGGCAAAATAATAAAGATACGATGGCGGTCTGGGAACAGGAAAAAATCGCCGCCAGAAAACAACTGCAGGACGCCATCGCGGCGGAACGCAGGCAATTACTGGATGAATTGCAGCAGGATCTTGACCAGGAACGTGAGAAAGCCGGTATATTAAATCAACGACAGATGGAAGATGCGAAAAACAGCATGGCACGCGCGGCCCGGCAACATGGCGCAATGTTTTGTTCCCGCCTGCTGTCCCGGTTGGCGGGACCAGGTCTGGAAGCGGCGATAGTCGATCTGGTCATCGAGGATCTGGACAAACTGTCGCCGGAACAACGCGAACAGCTGAAAAAAAACCATGGCACGAACAACAACGGTATCGCCTGCTACAGCGCCTTTCCTGTCCCGGACCATATAAAAATCATACTCGAGCAAAAACTCGCTGCCGTTACCGGCGCCAGCGTTCCTTGCACATACAAACTTGACCCGGAATTATTAGCGGGATTACGCATCAAGGTCGGCGCCTGGCAACTACAGGCTAACCTGCTGGATGAATTGAAATTATTTTCCGATACGGACCATGCATTTGAACACAGTAACCATTGACACAACCACCAAGAATATTCGTCCGCAATGGCTGCAAGACTACCGCTTCGGCCTGCGACTGGAGGAAGTCGGTTATGTCGTCTCGGTCGGCGACGGCATCAGCTGGGTGTCCGGCCTGCCATCCGCGGCGATGGGCGATGTTCTCCTGTTTGAAGATGGCAGCAGGGGCGTCATTTTTGATCTGAATGAGGATATGGTCGGTGCCATTTTACTCCACACGACGGAAAAATTGACTGCCGGTGTAGTGGTGCACCGCGCCAGACAAACAATCCTTGTGCCGGTTGGTAACGGGTTGCTCGGCCGTGTGATCGATCCATTGGGCATCCCGCTGGACGGTCAGGG
>JACVQI010000242.1 GCA_015661095.1 Gammaproteobacteria bacterium | reverse complement strand
CGCTGTGTGCTTATGCGCGCGGACCCAGGCGTCGACTCACATAAGCTCGCGATGAAGCTCGTCCGGCGCGGATTCGCTAAAACTTTACGGAATCGTTGCCTGTCTTCCCTGCCGTTCGGGTAGCAGGCAATTAAATCAATAGAACCGGCTAAGCATGTAGAACCGAAGGTAGAGGACTTGCGGACGCGGGTTCGACTCCCGCCGCCTCCACCAATAATGAGTTTCAGAGTGTCCCAGAAACTCCATAACAGCCTGTGTTTTTAACTAAATACAGGCTTTTTTTATCCCTATAGCTTCCAGCAAGGGATTACAAAATCCGATTTTTATAGTAGTAATGCGTGAGAGTGGGGGCCTGCAGATTGCGGGTCACCCTATGACGGCAGCCATTACCTGGTCAGTTACAGCGACCAGGTAATGGCTGCAAATGGATTATCTAATTTCCGAATCAGCTTAAACCGTGGTAACCAGGGAATAGCGGCTGTCCGCGGCCAGGCACTCCGCTTCCGGCAGACCCAGTTCCTTGCGCACGATATTGGTCCCCTGCACCAGCGCGATCATCTTGTAATGGGCGTGGCGGCGGCTCATACCTTCCCGGCCCATGCCGCAATCGGAACATATAATCAGCCGCTCCGCCGGGATATATTTGAGGGCTTCACGGATGTGATCGGCGATATCTTCGGGTTTCTCCACTTGCAGGGAGTGATGATCGATCACGCCGATGGCGATCTTCTTCTCGGTAATCTGTTTGCCGATCACATCCAGTTCCTGCCGGTTGGAACTGCACGACTCGAAGGTCAGCACGTCCGCCTCCACCTGGTTCAGATGATCCAGTGATGGAGCATAATTCTGGATATCCTTGAACATGCGTTGCTGGGAGGGATTGCCCCAGCAGGTGTGGCACCAGACTTCAGTCCTGGCCCGCAATCCTCTCACCGTATTATTGAACACCTGCACCATCGCCTTCATGTCCAGTTTCCCGAACACCGGGCCACGCGCCGGAATCATATGGATCTGCGGCTCTTCCATCTGGATCACGGGACAACCGGCATTCGCGAGTTCGGTCAGTTCCTCGTTGATGGCATTGCTGAGGGCATAGACTCTCTCCACCGGGTCTTTGTAATATTTGTCATCGAACGCGGCCGCCAGCAGTTCCGGTGTGATGGTGCCGAACTTGACCGGCTTTTTGGTCAGGCGTTGCGCCGTCTTCCACATGGCGGCATATTGCAGGTCACCGCGCCCGATTGGGCCCACCAGCCTGGGCATCACTCGCGCTTCCAGGTAGTCGTGCAGGATATGACCCATGGGAAAGGCCACACCGCCGGTTTTCATGATGGCCGGTTTCGGATTGTGCTTGTCGAATCCTTCCATGCGGAACAAGGGATAGGAGGTCCAGCTCTGGCCGCCGACCTCGGTATCGAAATGGGCATCGCCATCGGTGCAGATATCGAGCCCGGCGAGTTCCTGTTCCTTCAGATAAACCGAGACGGCATCCGTGTATTGCTCCCGATACACGGAATCGACCATGGCCTGGAGAAAGGTTTTATAATCCAGGTTCCTGGTGTACCAGCTGGGCCTGGGTAAAGAGCCGATAATGGATGTGGGAAGTACGATGTTTGCCGTTGCTTTGAACATATTATCCTCGCCTTGTTAGTAGTTTTTTTTACCGCTGTATCAGGTTCTACTTAATTCTAAAATCAGATGTACCGGCGGCAACGTCCGGTTTAACTCCAGGGCTTGTCCGCCATGAAAATAAATTCCCACGGACTAATCTCCGTGTCCTGCGCCACTGTTATTTCGATCAATGCGGGTTTGTCCTCCGCCAATGCCCGCTCCAGCGCCGGCTTGAGTTCTCGCGGGGTTGTGACGCGACGGGCCGTCACGCCGAAACTCTCACCCAGTTTGACGAAATCGGGATTCACCAGATCCGATCCGATCAGGCGGCCGCCGAATGCCCGTTGTTGATCGCGGCGGACATTGGCGAATGAATTATTGTTAAATACCAAAGCCACCACGCCGATACCGTGGGCTACCGCCGTCGCCAGCTCCGGCATGGCGAACATGAATCCGCCATCGCCGTTGATGGAAACCACAGCCCGATCCGGGCACGCCACCTTGACACCGAGCGCGGTCGGAAACCCATAACCCAGGGTTCCCTGATAACCTTCACTGACATAGGTGCGGGCTTGCAGCACCGGAAAGCCAAAATAGGAAGTGAATCCCACCTGGGACAGTTCCGGGACGAAAAATCCGTCGCGCGGCAGCACCTCCCGGATCACATCCAGATAGGCCAGTTGCGGCTGCACCTTTTCGATGATCTTCCGGGTCTTCGCTTTCGCGGTGGCGATCCGTGCCAGCTTCTCCGGGGCCAACACAATCCGGCCTTGCAACTTGTCACACAACAAGGCACAGGCCCGGGCGGAATCCGCTACGATGCCGACATCCGGCTGAAACCGCTGCATCTCTTCCGGATCGATATCGATCCGTATCAGCCTGGGCCCGGCTGATGGCCGGCGATCATACCGGTTCATATCAGCCCAGCGCATATACATCATCTCCAGCCGGCTGCCGACGCCGATCAGGACCTCAACCTTATCCCACAACTCCCTGGCCACCACAGACGATACGCCCAGGGCATGGTCCTCGGCTACCACACCGCGACCGCTGCGGAAGGCAGTTACCGGAGCCTGCAGTAATTCCGCCAGCCGCAGGACTTCAGCGCTGGCATGTTGCGCCCCGGCGCCACACATAATCATGACATTGCCAGCCCTGGTCAGCATGGCAGCGGCCCGGTCGATTGTCTCCGGGTCTGGGTCTGGCTGCTCGATCTGATCATTTCCCTGGCCCGTATCCACAGCCCATTCCATTGCCATGGTATCCCAGCACATCTCCACTGCCACTGGCCCCGGCCGGCCGCTTAACATGGTGCGAAAGGCAGCATTCATGATCTGCTGCGTTTCCGCCGGACGGTCTATGCGTACGGCGTCCTTGATGATCGATGCCAGGGTCGCGGACTGATTCCGCAATTCATGCAAGTGACCCCGGCCGCTACCCACAAATGCGGATGGTATCTGCCCGGTCAGGCACAGCACCGGCGTGCAGGTGCCCATGGCCGTACAAAGTGCTGCTGTGGTATTCAGGACACCGGGGCCCGGTACGACAGCGAAGGCCCCCGGTTTCCCCGTGGCTTTCGCATATAGCCCATCGCCATGTAGGCAGCCCCTTGCTCATGACGGGTCACAATGGTCTTCACGCCAAGCCGCTGCAAAGCATCGAACAGAGGGTAAATCTGGGCGCCGGGCAGGCCGAAGACCGTGTTGATGCCATTCGCCATGGCGGCACGAATCATAGCTTCACCGCCGGTTAATTTCTCTAACATGGTTCCTTAACCAATAGCTTATAGTTAATGCATTTCGATTCGACCTGGACAAGCGCTAAGTCAGGCCTTGCTCATGACTCGCCAACCTTTCTCACTGCCCCATCAAAATGCCACCAATGGCAATTGTTCCGGTCCAGGAACCCTCATCTCATTTTTAAAACCCCTCTGCTTTAACACAGAGGTTCATCCGTTACCGGCAATGTTTAAGACCCGCATAACTCGGGGAGACTTACGCGGGGCTGGCTGTATTAATACCGGTAATGATCCGATTTATATGGCCCGGTTACGGGTACGCCCATGTATTCCGCCTGTTCTTTCGTCAAGGTCTCCAGGTGCACACCCAGTTTCTGCAGGTGCAGACGCGCCACTTTCTCATCCAGCAGCTTCGGCAATGTATAGACACCGACCTTATATTTATCGCGATTGGTGTATAACTCGATCTGTGCCTCGGTCTGGTTGGTGAAGCTGTTCGACATCACAAAACTCGGGTG
>JACVQI010000241.1 GCA_015661095.1 Gammaproteobacteria bacterium | reverse complement strand
ATCGGCGTGGCACAAGGCTACAAAACGTACTTTATTCAGGATAGCGAGGGGCAGATGCAGGACACACATTCCATATCGGCCGGACTGGATTACATCGGTGTTGGACCGATTCTGGCCTATCTGCACCAGCAGGGGCGCGTGCGCTTCGCGGCGGCAACGGATCAGGAAGTCATCGACGCCTTCAGGACCACGGTCAAATCGGAAGGCATTATTCCGGCGCTGGAAAGCACCCACGCCATCGCTCAAGTGCTGAAAGAAGCGGGGCAATTAAAACGCGATGACAAAGTGTTGATCAATCTGTCCGGCCGAGGTGACAAGGATATCTTTACGATTGCCGAGGCCCTGCAAGATGAAAAGTGGCGCGAATTTCTCCGGCATAAAACCGCTAATTACTAGCAACGAACACCGACAATAACAGCCGATTAAACTTCACCATGCTGGAAAGCTACATAAAAAAACAATTGCAAGCCAGGCCGTTGCTGCTGATGACCCATGCCGTCGTCGGTTATCCGTCACTTGCAGATAACTGGCGCATGCTGGCCTGCATGCAGGATGCCGGCGTGGCACTGGTGGAATTACAATTACCCTTCAGCGAACCCATTGCGGACGGCCCGACGTTCGTCAAGGCTAATCAAGCGGCATTAAGGCGGGGACTGCACTGGGATGAATATTTTGATTTCATGACCAAGGCCGCAGCAGAGTTCAACTTTCCCCTGTTATTCATGGGGTATTACAATTCAGTCTTCTGTATGGGGGATGCGACCTTTTGTACACGCCTGCGGGCAGCAGGTGGACGCGGCTATATCATCGCCGATCTGCCGCCGGAACAGGCTGTAGTACTTGACGGCCATGCCCGATCCCAGGGGTTGGACCCGGTACACCTCATGACGCCGACCAACAGTCCGGACAGACTGGCGGAAATCGCCGGGAACGCCGCCGGATTCATTTATTGCGTGGCCCGCAAGGGCGTAACCGGCACCAAGACCACCCTCGACCAGTCCATCATCGATTATATCGGACGCTGCCGGCAAGCCACGAATCTGCCGCTGGCCCTCGGTTTCGGCATCAAAACGCCGGAAGATATCCGAATGCTCCGTGGGCACGTTGATATCGCTATCATCGGTACGGCCTGTCTCGAGATCTGGGAACAGGAGGGCGAAAGCGGTTTTCGTAAGTTTTTGCAGTCACTCTGGCAGGTTGTCAAATAGAGAATTTGACCAGCATCCCGCGCATTTCGGCTCCATCGGCTTGAATCCAGATTGAAGTTATTTTTAATCCGGACGATATCTTTCCGGTATAGATTTATATCCAGTGTATTGGATTGAACGATGCAGCCGGAAGACATATTGAATAAAATCAAGATGCTTTAATCTGGAAAACGCGGTTGCATAAGCGCAACGTCTCGCTTTAGCTACTGCGTTATAACAGCTATAATCCTTCCCGATAAAGTTTCAATCGTCCACGAACGTCAACACAGTTGAGGCATTACCTTGTAT
Source organism: Gammaproteobacteria bacterium (assembly GCA_015661095.1). Lineage (GTDB taxonomy): Bacteria > Pseudomonadota > Gammaproteobacteria > Eutrophobiales > Eutrophobiaceae > JACVQI01. Next base: position 1,800 of record JACVQI010000241.1, on the reverse strand, counting down.
ATCGATTCGGCCAGCAAAGCACAATTGCAACAATGGGAAAGTGAGTTATCCGCTGAGTTTCAGGGTTTCAAAAACCAGTCCCTGAATCTGGATCTGACCCGCGGCAAACCTTCAGCGGAGCAGTTGAGTCTGACCGACAACATGGACGGGATCCTGTCCGGTAATTATAAATGCCAGGACGGTAGTGACGCCCGCAATTATGGCGGGCTGTTCGGCATTCCGGAGATGCGTAAACTCGGGGCCGAATTACTGGGCGTCAAGGAAAATGAAGTCATCGCTGGCGGTAACTCCAGCCTGACCTTCATGCATCTGTGTTTCGTATTTGCCTGCCTGTATGGGCCCGGCGGTAAGGGCACTCAATGGCACCGGGAGAGAATACCCCGATTCCTGTGCCCGGTACCCGGCTACGACCGGCATTTCAGCATCTGTGAAGATCTGGATGTGAAGATGATCAATGTTCCCATGACCGCTAACGGACCCGATATGGATGAGGTGGAATCCCTGGTGAAAAAAGATCCCAGTATCAAGGGCATGTGGTGTGTACCCAAGTACTCCAACCCGACCGGTATCGTTTACAGTGACGAGACCGTGGAACGTATCGCCAAACTTGGTCGCATAGCGGGCCCGGATTTCCGTGTATTCTGGGACAATGCCTATGCCGTGCATGATTTGACCGATAATCCGCCGAAACTGGCAAACATCATGGACCTGTGTAAAAAACATGGCACCGATAATCTGGTTTATCAGTTCAGTTCAACCTCCAAGATCAGCTTCGCCGGTGCGGGTGTCTCTTTCCTGGCGACATCGACCGCCAATCTGGCTGGATTCGAAAAACATCTTTTCGTTCTGACCATTGGGCCGGACAAGGTCAACCAGTTACGTCATGCCAAATTGTTCCCGGATCTGGCGGCGGTACGCAAACATATGCGCAAACACGCCGAACTGCTGCGACCCAAATTTGAGGCGGTGCTCGATCATTTGCGGAAGAACTTTACCGATTCCGATCTGGGGACCTGGAGCGAACCGCAAGGCGGATATTTCATTTCATTTAATGCACGACCAGGACTGGCCAGCGAAGTGATTCGCCTGGCAGGCGAAGCCGGGGTCAAACTCACGCCGGCCGGCTCGACTTTTCCGTATAAAAAGGATCCGGAGAACCGTAATATCCGTCTGGCGCCGTCCTTTCCGAAAGTGGCGGAGTTGAATAAGACCATGGCGGTATTTGTTAACTGCGTCAAACTTGCAGCGGTACGACAACAATTAGGCAACCCCTGAATAATTCATCCGTGAATTATCAGCGCACATCCACGTGCCGCGGAATCTCTGAAAAAATCAGAGTATCCTTAGCGCAATACAAAAAGGTCCGTGCGGAATATCAACCCGGGGATGAATTTATGACTGCTTACAGAAATCTGCCGATCAATGTGCTGCTGATCCTGGCCGCCATGTTGTATTCCGCAACGGTATTATCAGACACTTTCAAGGAAGGCGGGGACGCTTACAAGCAGCGTGACTACGTCACTGCCGCGGCCAAATTCAAGGAAGTCGCGGACAAAGGTGATCACCGCGCCATGTATGCCCTGGGTTCCATGTATGCCGGTGGCACCGGGGTTAAACAAGACTATCAGGAGGCATTTAAATGGTTTTCAGCCGCTGCCAAGTATGGTCGCCCCGATGCACAATACAAGATTGGCCTGATTTATGAGCTTGGCGTCGGCGTTAAACAGAATTACCGGCAGGCTGCGCGCATATATCAAAAAACCGGGCAAAAAGGTTATGCCCACAGCCAGTTCAGACTGG
>JACVQI010000240.1 GCA_015661095.1 Gammaproteobacteria bacterium | reverse complement strand
CGCGGTAAATGCAACATTGCTGCCGGTAAAACTGGTTTGCGGCACGAAGGCCGCCACGATATCGCCCCGTCCCTGAACCAGCATTTCCGCCATTTGCGCATGGGTCTCGGCGATCACGACACTCAGCCGCATACCCCGGCTTTTCGCGAAGCGATTCAACAGCTCATATTCAAAACCCCGCAAACGGCCGTTATCGAGGTAGTAATTGACCGGCCCCTGATAGGTGATCAGCCGTAACACCTTGCGTTTTTGCAAATCCGGCAGGTCTTCGCGGTAAGTTCTGGCTACATTCAGTTTCAGATGGTTTTTATACAGAAACTGATTCAAGGTAGCATGCAAAGACCCGCTTGCCGACCTGACCGCCCAGGCCATGATGTTTTCCATGCCCAGCTTAAAAGAAAGTTCCAGCTCCGGAAAATCCGGCAGCTTCTGTTCCAGGGAGAAATTGTCCACAACCGCCAGGTCATAATGACCGGCGCTGACGCGTGACAGTATGGTGTCAATAGTCAGCTGCTCAGGGATGATCTCTATTTGTATGGTGGGATTGACGCTGGCCAGAGCCTCCAGGTCAGACCAGGCCGGCGAAGACTGTTTGATGGCGATGCGCCGGCCGGCCAGATCCGTGCTGCTGGTTATGGCGTGAGAGTCAGAACGGGACACCAGCTGCTGACTGGAAATGCCCCAGGGCAGGGTATATTCAACCGGTGTGTCGAACTCCAAGCCAGCATCATCCAGGTCGGCAATGATCAGATCGCCATTATATTCATTCATATAACTGAATAAATCATCGGTCGATCGATAGCTCACCCAGACCGGCCGCAGCTGCCGTTCGGCGGCAAATTCCGCCAACATGGCCCTTTCCACGGTATATTCCGGCGCTAACTGGTCGTGTGATTGCCTGGTTAAGATCACCAGAGCACCGCTGCCAAGGTCGATTGTATCCGGGCGGATTAGAAACTTATCTGCCCCATCACCGGTAGTACTGAATGGGTTTGACCCGGGTTGCTGAGGAAGCGCGTGGCTGGAAAACCAGATCAGACTAGCGACGCCGTAGAGGAGAACTGCAAGGATAGATTGTGACAACAGGCGCCAGATCGGCCCTGTTTTGTTTAGGCTAACAGGCGCGCCAGACAAGAGTAAAAACCCCGAAATCTCATCATAAATCTGCCGTATTCCTAATAAATACGCCGGGCAATATACGGGGTTTTCCACTATTGGTCTACATATAGAGGGGGTTTTTACTTATAACTACTATATATTGTGATTGTGCAGTGCCCTAATTATAGGTGTATCACTTATAGAGTAGCCCCAATTCACCGGCTTGCCTGTCGCCGGGAATGAAGCGCGGTAAGACAGCCTGGGTAACATTAACTTACGAGAGCGGTATCGGGATGAATACGTATAACTAATCAGGAAAACCGTGCCCTATGACAAATACCAGCGAGGTTTGTTATCGCTACGACGCCACAAAACAGACAAGAACACGTTTTTTCTTTCCCGCCCACATGATCCGGCTTTTATCCCTTGTCTCCGTACAACCTTCTTTCTGCCGGAGGGTATCGCATTGTAGTGAATCGCGTTGCCATCATTAAAGAAAAAAACATGGATGACAGGCGCCCAAGATACGATTGATCCATATCTATTCATACCGGGTGTTGTAATCCATGGTGGGCGAATACCAGACTCTATTCCGGATCCGCTGCCAATCCCCATTCGCGCAGCCATCGGTGCATCTTGGTGATCTCGTAGCGCTGTTCCACCAGTATGTCTTCCACCAGAACATCAAGTCCGTAGGGACGCCGCCCGGTGACAAGTTGATGTTGCTGCTGCGCAAATGACATGTCGATGGCGCCCTGATGATGATAGATCATTCCCTCCAGCCAGAGGCGCTCAAACTTTGCTCCTGTGGCTACATCCAACGCCTTCATCTGGGATGACGACAACATCCCCTCCATTGGCGGATCACCATGCAGGTGATTGGTGGGTACGTCCAGGCCCCGATTGGCGGCGAGGTCCAGCAAGGATTGCATAATTGCGATTTCGGCCGCCTGTGCCTTTTTAACGTAACCGGCGTAGCGTATGAATTCCTCGCGGTCGCTACGGGTCGGTACCAGCAGCGACATATCCACGGCCTGCTGGTGATGAATACGCATATGGTGCAGAAAACGCATGTCTTCATCGGTAAATAGCGGTTCGCCCTCCGTGGTGACGATGTTTATGAATCCTACCGCCAGTCCCAGGAAAATACCGGCGAACAAAATACTCCGCGTGACATATCTCCTTACAGTCATCGCGGCCGGGTTATTAATCTGGCGATCAATGGGGGCTGGTGCGGTTGGATGAATACACGACATCTTGCGGAACTTCGTCGGCACGCGGCCCGGTGTACTTCAGGACGTGCAAGCCCGTGTGGTTGTCGCCCACGTAGATCAGGCCGTTATGAATATCGGGATAAGTCATAATTTCGCCCCAGGGGACCGGCCGCGCGTGGCCGACCTCGCGCGGATTGAACGGGTTGGAGATGTCGATGGCGCGTACTCCATGTCCCAGCCAATTGACGAAGACCAGGTTCTTCAGCACGGTCGGATTATGGGCATGCATCATCGGCCGGATGGTGGAGCCGGGAGGAACCGGCTGATTTACGCAGTTTTCGACCAGGCTGTCGGACATGGCGTGCGATCCGACCAGCATGGGATTGATCTCCGATTCCACCGTCAGAACCCGGAACCCGCGCTCCGGGCACGGGCCGAACGGCCATTCTTCGGTGATGACCACGTATGCCGGCCTGCCTTTGGGATTATCCCCTGACAGCGATGGCCGGTTCGGTACTGGCACCGCGCTGTGCACGCCCGCAGCCGCCACGAACGGCGGAGCGAAGTCGAAGCGTGACCTGGCCTCCAGGCGTATATAGCGCGCGAGTTTTTCCTGATTAGTGAGGTTCGATTTGAGGAGTGCCAGGACGCCGGGATCGCTGTTCAGCACAGGATGTACACAATCGATCGCGACTGCGGGGAGCTTGTTTAGGTCGATACCGCCGCCGACTTCTCCGTTTATCCAGACATTGGTGGATTCCCGATTGCACACCCGGCCGGCGAACAGATCGGCATTGGTATGATTCGCGACCTTCTCGGTGTTCAAGACATACATTCCCGCCGTGCCGCCCGCGGCGTAAAAACGCTCTCCATCGTCGCTCAGAGTCCCCGAGTGTAGATCATTCCCCTGCGTCTGTTGCCCGGCCCCCGGTCGACCCCACTGGTCCGTGAGCTTCCGGTAATCGGTAAATCTGCCGTCGGCATA
>JACVQI010000239.1 GCA_015661095.1 Gammaproteobacteria bacterium | reverse complement strand
TGGGCGGGCGCACCGATGCCGTCATGATGCGTAGCGTGGATATTCTCTATGCCTTGCCGTTCACGATTTTCATTATCCTGCTGATGGTGGTATTCGGCCGCAGTCTCATTCTCCTGTTCCTGGCGATCGGCGCTGTCGAATGGCTGACCATGGCCAGGATCGTACGTGGCGAGGTGCTGTCCATCCGGCAGACGGAGTATATAGAAGCCGCGATTGCGATGGGACTGTCGAAAACCCGGATCATCTTGCGTCACGTATTGCCCAATATACTGGGCGTCGTAATTGTCTACACGACCTTGACCATACCCAACATTATCCTGCTCGAATCATTCCTGAGTTTCCTCGGCCTCGGGGTCCAACCGCCGCAAAGCTCGTTGGGATTGTTAATTTCTTCGGGTGTTGAAACCATGGAAGAATATCCGTGGCTGCTGTTTTTCCCGGCGGTGACACTTTCGGTAACCCTGTTCGCATTAAATTTCCTCGGCGATGGTCTGCGCGATGCGCTGGATCCCAAATCATCCAGGAATTAGAGGTAAAGCATGAGTTTGCTGACAGTGACCGATCTGCGGGTTTATTTTCACACCCGTAATGGCGTTATCAAAGCCGTTGACGGCGTCGATTTTGAACTGCAACAGGGAAAGGTACTGGGCATCGTCGGTGAATCGGGCTCGGGAAAATCCGTCACCTGCCAGAGTCTGCTGGGCCTGCTGCCGGCACCGCCGGCCCGCATCGAAAGCGGCAGCGCCCTGTACCACAGTATCGACCTGCTTAGGGCCGGCGAACCAGCATTGCGCGCAATACGCGGCCGCCGGATCGCCATGATCTTCCAGGATCCCATGACCTCCCTGAATCCCTATCTGACCATCGGTACCCAGTTATTCGAATCATTGCGCATCCATCTGCATCTCTCCCGCCAGACCGCCCTGACGAGAGTCCTGCAAGTCATGGACGAAGTAGGCATAGCCGAGCCAGCGCGGCGACTTGACTGTTATCCGCACGAATTTTCCGGCGGTATGCGGCAACGGGTCATGATTGCCATGGCCTTGCTGACCAATCCGGAAATCCTGATCGCGGATGAACCGACCACGGCCCTGGATGTCACCATCCAGGCGCAAATCCTCGAGCTGATCAAAAAACTGCAAGCCGCGCATCATCTCGCCGTAATCTTCATCACGCATGATCTGGGCGTCATCGCCGGCCTGGCCGATCACATCCTGGTCATGCATCAGGGCAAAGTGGTGGAACAGGGTTCGGCCGAGGCTGTTTTTTACCGACCCCAGGCTGAGTATACGAAGAACCTGCTGAACTCCGTGCTAATCAGCGCTAAACCACAAAAATTCGTTGCTCGGGAATCAAATAATACGGGGCGGTTATTGTCCGTAGAGAACCTGAAAACCCACTACCGGTTGCCAGCCGGTTTCTTCCAGCGTTCGCGCGGGCAAATCATCAAGGCGGTCGATGATGTGACACTGGATTTACAGCAGGGCGAAATCCTGGGTCTGGTCGGTGAATCGGGTAGTGGCAAGTCCACCACCGGGCGCTCGATCATGCGCCTGACGCAAGTCACGTCCGGCATCGTACGTCTGCAGGGTGTGAATTTACTCACGCTCAACCGGGGCGAACTGCGAGCTATCCGGCCGGAAATACAGATGATATTCCAGGACCCTTACGCCTCGTTAAATCCCCGACTGACCGTTCAGGATACCCTGGCCGAAGCCATCCAGATCAAAGGGAAACTGACATCGACACAGTTACAGAATCAGATCCTGCAACTGCTGCAGGATGTCGGCCTGGAGGCTGTTCATTTGCGTAAATATCCGCATGAATTCTCGGGCGGCCAGCGCCAGCGCATTGCCATTGCCAGGGCCATCGCCCTGCGGCCGAAGTTACTGATAGCGGACGAACCGGTCTCGTCGCTCGACGTCACCATCCGTGCACAAATCCTGCGGCTGTTACTGGAATTAAATCAAAAATACTCTCTATCCATGCTGTTTATCTCCCATGACCTGTCAGTGATCCGATACCTGACTGACAGGACCGCCGTTATGTACCAGGGCAAGATCGTGGAACTGGCGGAAACGGAAGCCCTGTTTCAGTCACCGCAACATCCGTATACGCAGGCATTACTTTCGGCCATACCGGTTCCGGACCCGGTCAAGGAACGTCAGCGGCGTTATACACCTTATAACCCGAATTCCTGATCGACCTGCCGATGTTTATTTTGTTTTTGATTATTAGCATGTCAAAATAACCGGCATAATTTGATAAATAATTACGAGGTTGGTAATGGGTCTGCTTGAAAACAAAAACGCCTTGATCGTCGGAGTGGCCAGCAATCGTTCCATCGCCTGGGGTATCGCCCAGGCCATGCGTCGTGAAGGGGCGCAACTGGCTTTCACCTACCAGAATGAAAGACTGCGCGAACGCGTGGAAAACTTCGCGCGGGAAACTGATTCGGAGATCACCGTTCCCTGCGACGTCGCCAGCGATGAACAGATCCTGGCCGTGTTCGAACATCTGGATGATTACTGGGATCATCTGGACATACTGGTGCACTCCGTTGCTCATGCCCCCAAAGAACAACTCGAGGGGGAATATCTGGAGAATGTCACGCGCGCGGGTTTTCTGATGGCGCATGAGATAAGTTCCTACAGCTTCTCAGCACTGGCGGATGCCGCCCGCCCCATGATGCAGGGCCGGCATGGCGCCATGTTGACCTTGAGTTATATCGGCGCGGTCCGCGCCATGCCCAATTACAATGTCATGGGCGTGGCCAAGGCCAGTCTGGAAGCGAATATGCGCTATATGGCGGCCAGCCTCGGCCCGGAAGGGATCCGCGTCAATGCCATCTCCGCGGGTCCGATACGTACTCTGGCGGCATCCGGGATCAAAGGCCTGCGGGATTTCCTGGCGCATGTGGAAAAAGTTTCACCACTCCGGCGCAACGTGACTATTGAGGAGGTCGGCAACGTCGCGGCATTCCTTTGTTCCGATTATGCCTCCGCTGTCACCGGTGAAGTGACCTATGTCGATTGCGGTTACAATTCCGTTGGCGCAATCTAGACAGCTGGAAGCAGTGAGTTTACCTTTAAAATAAAAGTATAATCTTTTTACTTTTTACTTTTAACTTTATACTTTTTACTGTTCTTAAAGATTATCCGTAAAAACCTGAATATCCGCCCTGGATTTTAAGTCGCTGATCAAATGTGCCAGGGCGTCATTAGCATCAACCTGTTGCAACTGGCTTTTTAATGAACTTTTCTCTTCCGTGGACATGGCGTCCTGCGCAGCATCCCTGACTGCC
>JACVQI010000238.1 GCA_015661095.1 Gammaproteobacteria bacterium | reverse complement strand
GTCGTTGTTAATCCCTCCATGCCGAACTATAATTCAGTATCGACACAGATCGATTTTCCTATCCCTCATAATCGGAGAACACAACCATATGCGTAAGCACATCCACCTGGTATCCGCGTTCGCACTCGTCCTGGGTGCTCAGACCGCATGGACCCAGCAGTTCACCCCCCCGACCTTCGAAGGCCTGGACACCGACAAGAGTGGGGCGTTATCAAAAGAAGAAGTAGGTGTATTCGTCGCCGGGATCCCGGCGGGCCCAAACGGCCCGGCTAACCTAGATGACGTCTTAGGTCGCTGGGACGCCAACAAAGATGGTTCGGTCACGAAGGAAGAGTTCGACAACCGTCCGCCACCGCCCGGCGCCGGCGGTCCACCTCCTGCTACCTAACCAGCACGGCCGCGTTCGCCTGAACGCGATCTCGCCCCTGTCATCGGAACTGATCTAACGAAGCCCGGGTAGCGGCCAGGCCCGCTACCCGGGTGTATTGGGTCGCACCTCGAAGCTGCATGCGGGCTCGTGTTGAGCCATAGTGGCAGTTTACCGTGACCATGGCATCGGTATTCTCGATCAGCGACTCTGCCGCCCTGTTGACAGGCTGCCTGCTAACAATTCCTTCATGGGGATATTTTCATCGGCAAGTTTATTCCAGTCGAAGCTGATCTTTTCCGTGATCAATTTTTTTCCCAGCATGAATTCCGGCGGCCGGTTGACCGAATCCACGGCGATGACCTTGCCATTCCTGAGATAGAAAGCCGCGAAGCTGCGGCTGCGGTGACTGTCGCCACGCGTAATCACTTCATCATGACCCTGTGACAAGCCGGCCATCTGCAGTTTGACATCATACTGGTCCGACCAGAACCACGGCAGGGTGTCATAGGGGATGAGCTTGCCACAGAGTGTCGCCGCTGCCGTGCGCGACTGATCCGCGGCGTTCTGCACCGACTCCAACCGCAGCCAGCGGTCGTAAAATTTATTGTGATGAAAAGTACAATCACCGGCGGCGGCGATATCCGGATCCGAGGTACGGCAATATTCATCCACCACGATGCCGTTGTTGATCGCGAGTCCGGCGGCCGCGGCCAGTTCGATATTGGGGAGTATACCCGCGCCGATGATCACCAGATCGGCGGCATACACCTGACCGTCCGTGCTCATTACCCGTTCAACCAGGCCGTTACCGGCGAAACCCGCGACGCCGGTATTGCAAATGATCCGCACGCCCTCCTCCGTATGGACGCGGGTGATGAATTCCGATAACACCGGCGTGGCAACCCTGGCTAATAACCGTTCCTGGATTTCGATAACGGTCACGGCCATCCCCAGTTTAAGCAACACCGCCGCGGTCTCCAGACCGATATAACCACCGCCGATGATGACGGCGCGACCACCGGGTTTGATTGACGTTCTGATCTGCTCGACATCATGGTAAGTGCGCAGATAATGGATCCCGGGCAATTCCACACCGGGTAGATCGAGCCGGCGCACGCGGGACCCGGTTGCTAATACCAGCTTGTCATAGGCGAGGCTGCTGCCATTGTCGAGCAGCAACTGGTGGTTACCGCGGTCTATGCTGGTGACCCGGGTTTTGAGCAGGAACTCGATACCATCTTTTTCATATACCCTGGCCGGCCGGATAATTATCTCCTCCAGGGTCTTCTCTCCCGCCAGCATGGCCTTGGACAAGGGCGGCCGGTGATAAGGAATTGTATCTTCTTCGCCGACCACGACAATGCGCCCAGACCAGCCCTCCTGTCGCAACGAAGGAGCCAGTTGTGCCGCGGCATGACCGGCGCCGACGATGACGCAGATTTGACTCATCTCTCTATCCCGAACACACTAAAGTATAAAAAAGATTAAACACAGATATTGTACATGGATGTACGTTTATGTATTAAGGGATAGGCACGGAGAACACAGAGAAAGAAAGATATAATACATATAGAGTTATATCGTTGGTTAGGTTATTGATCGCGAAACACGAAATTTATAATTTGAAAATCTCTGTGCCCTCTGTGCCTCTGTGTTATTTCTGTTTTTTCTTTTCATGTAATTCTTTAACGACTTCATGGACGGCCGTTGTCAGGATATTCAGGTCTTCGGCGTCGATAATATACGGCGGCATGAGATAGACCAGCCGGCCGAACGGGCGCACCCAGACGCCGCGATCGACGAAGGCTTTAGGGATGGTATGCATATCAACTGGTTGATTCAGTTCGACCACACCGATCGCGCCCAGCACCCTTACATCCACGACGTTTGCCAGATGTCGGCAGGGTTCGAGCTCCTGTTTTAATTGCATTTCGATTTTTTGTATCTGATCCTGCCAGGGTCCGGCCAACAGCAAGTCTATGCTGGCCAGGGCCACGGCACAGGCCAGGGGATTGGCCATGAAGGTCGGACCATGCATGAACACACCCTGGCCCTGGTCGGATATCGTCTCCGCGACTGCCCGTGTGGTAAGTGTCGCTGCCAGTGTCAGGTAACCACCGGTCAGGGCCTTGCCCACGCACATGATGTCCGGGTTGATACCCGCATGCTCGCAGGCTAACAACTTGCCACTGCGTCCGAAGCCCGTGGCAATTTCGTCCAGTATCAGCAGTACATCGAATTCATCACATAACTTGCGCACTTGCCGCAGATATTCCGGGTGATAGAACCACATGCCGCCGGCGCCCTGCACGATGGGTTCCAGGATCACCGCCGCCAGTTCCTGGTGATGAGTGTTGATCAGTTCCCGGAAGGAACTGATGTCCTCCGCGTCCCAGTCATGGCCGAAGCGGGTTCTGGGGGCGTCGGCGAAATAGTGCTGCATCAGTACGCCTGTAAACAGGCTGTGCATACCTGTTACCGGATCACAAACCGCCATGGCGCCGAAGGTATCACCGTGATAACCCTGCCGGATGGTCAGCAGTTTCTTTCTACCGGACTGGCCGCGTGCAACCCAGTATTGAATCGCCATCTTGATGGCCACTTCGACGGCAACGGAGCCGGAATCGCTGAAGAATACCGTCTGTAAAGGCGCCGGCGTCAACGCCACCAACCGCTCTGCCAACGCCACCGCCGGCCCGTGCGTGAAACCACCGAACATGACATGGGCCATGGCCTGTAACTGTTTGGTGATGGCAGCATTCAGCACCGGGTGGTTATAACCATGGATAGCACACCACCACGACGACATGCCATCGATGAGTTCCCGGCCATCGGTCAGTTTGATACGGACACCGGACGCCGACGCCACCGGGAAAACCGGTGGTGAATTCAGTAGCGAGGTATAGGGATGCCAGACGTAATCCTGGTCCAGTTGCAGCAGT
>JACVQI010000057.1 GCA_015661095.1 Gammaproteobacteria bacterium | reverse complement strand
AACCGGGATGGGAATGGAAGATGCCCACCAGCGATTCTCCCGTTGCCCGGAGTTGTTTCATGATACCGATCTGTTCCGCCGGATCCATCAGAAATTCACTACCCTGATCCGCGGCGATATTCTTGACCGGATAATAGGTGGTCAACTTTTCCTGTACCCCGCCCAGCAGCCCGCACACCTCGCGGTCGGGGCTGGCCAGCGCATGTTCAAACATCCGTTGTCTGAGTCTGTTTGGCAGGATGACTGGTTCTTGCATGAGTCGCTGAACCGCAGACAGGACAGGCGGGATCCTTGGGCAGTCTGGCGCTGTGCCATTCCATGGCCAGGGCATCGAAGAGCAATAATTTACCGGTCAGGGACTGGCCTATCCCCATGATCAATTTCATCGCTTCCATGGCCTGGATGCTGCCGGCGATGCCCAGCAGGGGAGCGATCACGCCGTTGGCGGTACAGGTTTCATCGATCCTGGCGCTGTCGCCGTACAGGCAGCGGTAACAGGGCGATGCATCGCTGCGCAAGTCAAAGACGCTGAGTTGTGCTTCAAACCGTATGGCCGCACCGGAGACCAGCGGTGTTTTACTCTGGACGCAGGCGGCATTGATGGCGAAGCGGGTCTGGAAATTATCGCTGGCATCCAGCACCACATCCGCCTGCACGACCTGCTGCAACAGTTCTTCCATTTCCATTGCATGATTTATCAAAGTCAGTTTGACATCGGGATTGATTGCCAGCAGATGGTCCCGGGCCGATTCCACTTTCAGGCGGCCGATATCCGGGGTCTGGTGCAGGATCTGCCGCTGCAGATTGGACAGATCCACCTTGTCGAAATCGACCAGGATCAGGTGGCCGACACCGGCCGCCGCCAGGTAAATAGCTGCCGGTGATCCCAGACCGCCGAGACCAATAATTAAAACCGTCGCCTCCGCCAGCCGCAGTTGCCCGCGGGCATCGATCTCCGGCAGCATGATTTGTCGGCTGTAGCGCAGTAATTGCTCGTCATTCATAAATGTGAGTATATGCCATTCACGGCCAGGCTTGTAGAACCTGCCGCAAATTGGCGTCGTTGGATGATACCTTGTTAAAAACGAACACATTTTTTATTCTGGACGGCGACACTGGATATTGTGATACTTGAGACAAAACAAAAAACGAGGAGCGATAAGATGAAAAAATTTTCCCATGTCACATTCGTAGTTAAGGATTTAGCCAGGACCATGAAGTTATACGAGTCCCTGCTGGGCCTGGTCCCGGGCAGCAAGGGGTTCGTCACTGAATTCCCGACGGTGAAGATAGGCATACTGCCGTTTGAAAAAGTGCGGATTGAATTTTTGCAACCGACCACGGATGCGGATGATATCTTCAACCAGTTTTTGCGTAAGAATGGAGACGGCATCTTCAGTTATTGCTTCATGATTGATAATTATGATGCAGAGATTCAGAAGCTGAAGGATCAGGGGATAGAACTCCTGGAGGCCAAACAGGACTGGTTATTTCCGGGTTACCCATTCAGGCTGGCGTGGATACCGCCGGAAGCAGGACTGGGCATCAGAGTCGAACTGGCGGAATATGACGCCCTGCCTCCTTCGGAACAACAATGGGGCGACAAGGCGCTATCAAGTTAATTGATGAGATTTTACAATGCCCGAATTGTTGTAACTGCAACCAAAGCCCGGATGGAATGTAATGAAATCCGGGATAGTCAGCGCTGATCCCCGCTATTTATATTTTCTCCAGGTTTGCTTGCGGATATCGATCCGGTCGTGCTGGCCGCTATCGAAATGCTGCCGGTAAATATCTTCCAGGTAGCGGCGCCAGCCGCAGCGATAGGTAAGGTAGTCCCGTTCATTTTCCTCCATGAAGGCCAGGATTAAATTCTTATAGCGGTTAAGCGGTTTTGATAATGCCTGGACATTACTTTGTTTAATTGTCCGCAGTATCGTCGCCAGCGTCGTCTCTGGAAATTGATAATGAACAATTAAGTTACCGTCGTTAAAGTCGGCACTTTCCACGCCGGCAATGGCCAGCACTGTCCGTTGCAATTCCGCCGCGGACGTGTCTGTCACATTTTGATTAAACCGAAGGACGCGGCGCCGGCTGTTCATGACAGGCAGGCGTAACTGACCCGTTCCTGGCCGGCATAATCGCAGCGAGTCCTGATGTTGCGATAGTTATTCAGTTTAAACAGATGCTGGATGCTCGGCGCCTGATCGTAGCCATGTTCCAGGAGCAGGTATCCGCCCGGTTTCAGGTGGCGTATGGATGCCGGCACGAGGTGATTGATGATCGTCAGTCCCAGATGACCACCGTCGAGGGCGATACGTGGTTCAAAACGGATGTCCCCGTCTGTGAACCCACGGTAACGTGTATCGACATAGGGCGGGTTACAGACAATGATGTCGAAGACGGCATGCGGCAAGTCGCTGAACCAGTCGGATTGCAGAAAGCGGATGTTCGATAACCGCTGCCGGCTGGCATTGGCCTGCGCGACAGTGAGTGATTCGGCCACGACATCGACTGCGGTCACCTGCGATCCCGGTCTTTCTTTAGCGATGGCGATGGCGATAGCCCCGCTGCCGGTACCCAGATCGAGAATGTCCAGACCAGCCTGTTCGGGAATCAGCTCGAGGGAGGTTTCCACCAGACATTCCGTTTCCGGTCTCGGAATCAAAGTATGCTGGTTGACCGTCAGTTCAGTTGACCAGAACTCTTTTTGTCCGGTCAGATAGGCGACCGGATATCCCGATGCCCGCCTCGACACCAGGGACAAATAATCACAGATCTGATCAGCGGCAACCATATCCTCCGGGTGGGCATAGAAAGTTTCACGCGGTACCCGCATGACAAAAGCCAGCAGTATCTCCGCGTCCAGCCGGGCGCTGTCACTGTCGTTCAGTTGCTGTTGTGCATGAACGAGCAAATCTCTGATGCGGGCGGGTCCAGTCATGCTTGAAATTCAGACCGAGGCTTCCGCCAGCAGATCGGCCTGATGCTCATTAATCAAGGGATCGATGATCATATCCAGATCACCCTCGATAAATTCGTCCAGCCGGTACACGGTCAGGTTGATGCGATGATCCGTCACTCGCCGCTCCGAAAAATTATAGGTCCGGATCCGCTCCGAGCGATCGCCGGTGCCGACCAGATTGCGCCGGTTCTCCGCAGTGGCGGCGGTCTGTTTGTCGCGCTCGGCATTTAATAATCTGGCCTGCAGCAACGACATGGCCCGGGCCCGGTTCTTGTGCTGCGAGCGTTCGTCCTGGCACTCGACCACGGTATTGGTGGGTAAATGCGTGATCCGGATCGCTGAATCGGTTTTGTTGACGTGCTGGCCGCCGGCGCCGGATGCCCGGTAAGTATCGATGCGTAAATCGGCGGGATTAATCACGATCTCGTTGATCTCGTCCAGTTCCGGCAGGATCGCCACCGTGCAGGTCGAGGTGTGTATCCGGCCCTGGGCCTCGGTATCGGGCACACGTTGCACACGGTGCGCACCGGATTCGAATTTCAACCTGGAGTAGGCGCCCTCGCCGATGACCCGCATGATGATTTCCTTGTAGCCTTTCAGATCGCTGGCGTTCTTACGCAGGATTTCAATCTTCCAGCCGCGGTCTTCCGCGTAGCGTATATACATGCGCATCAGGTCACCCGCGAATAACGCGGCTTCTTCACCGCCGGCGCCGGCCCGGATTTCGAGAAAGATATTATTCTTGTCAGCCGGGTCACTGGGCAGTAATAATCTTTTCAATTCCTGCTCCAGCCGCTCATGTTCCAGTTCTGCCTGTTGCAGTTCCTCGCCGGCCAGCCCGCGGATCTCCTTGTCGGCGTCCTGCAGCATCACGCGCGCGCTAATGATATGTTCCGAATTTTTCCGGTAATCGTTGAAACACTCGACGATCGGCGCCGTGCCAGCCGCTTCCTTGCTTAATTCGCGAAAACGCTTGTTATCCTTGATCACATCCGGATCGGCGAGCAGGGCATATAACTCCTGCAGACGCTCGGCGAGTTTTTCCAGTTTATTGATAAGACTTTCTTTCATACAGATTGATAATGACGGATGGATTGTTAACGAAATTAACCGACGGCCTGGCCAGGCTATCGATCTTTCCGTGCGGATTGACTGGGGGATTCCAGATTGAACAATTCCCGGGCGGTTTGCAGCAGGTCGTCCCGTCCCACGGCGCCGGCATTGCGCAAACGGGTGCTGGGCGCATGCAGAAACTTGTTGGTCAGGGTATGCGCAATTTCCTGCATGACCGCCTCCGGGTCATCACCCTTGCGCAGCTTTAGCCTGGCTGCCGCCAACGCCTCCTGCTGGATGAGCGTGGCCTGATCGCGCAGGGCGCGAATGGTGGCAACCGCGTCCAGCGATTTCAGCCACTCCATGAACTGAAACACCTGGATTTCGATAATCTCCTCGGCCTGCAGCGCGGCCTCCTTGCGGCTTTTAATATTTTCGTCGATGACACCCTTGAGATCATCGACCGTGTATAAATACACATCATCCAGATTGCCAGCTTCCGGCTCGATATCCCGTGGTACCGCCAGATCGACTAAAAACATCGGCCGGTGTCGGCGCTTCTTGATGGCCGATTCAATCGCGCCCTTGCCGAGAATCGGCAACTGGCTGGCGGTGGCGGAGATAACGATATCGGCTTCATCCAGGTGGACAGGTACATCCGCCAGGGTGATGGCATAGGCATTAAATTCGGCGGCCAGAATCTGCGATCGTTCCAGCGTCCGGTTGGCGACAATCATGCGCTGCAGACCGATATCGTGCAAATGCCGCGCCGCCAGCTCGATGGTATTACCGGCGCCGATGCACAGCGCCGTGCGTTGCGACAAGTCGCCGAAAATCTGTTGCGCCAGCCGGACCGCGGCGAAGGCTATCGATACCGGATGGCTGCCGATCTCGGTACTGCTGCGAACCTCCTTCGCCACCTTGAATGCATGCTGAAATAACCGGCTCAACAGCTGGCCAATGCTGCCGGTCTGGTTGGCGATGCGATAGGCATTCTTGAGCTGGCCCAGCACCTGCGGTTCGCCCAGCACCATGGAGTCCAGACCGCTGGCGACGCGCAGCATGTGTTTAACGGCATTTTCGTCGGGATGGGTATAGATGAATTCTTGCAATTCCGTAGCCGTGAAACCGTGATAATCTGTAAACCACTCGATCGGTTCATGGATCACGCTGGTGCCGGTATTGCAATAAATCTCGGTTCGGTTACAGGTTGACAGGATGGCCGCCTCCTTGGCGCCGCCGCGCCTGGTCAGGTCGAGCAAAGCCGCAGGCATGCTGTCGCTGCCGAAGGCCACTTTCTCTCTGACCTCCAGGGGAGCGGTAACATGATTTAATCCAAATGCCAGCAGCGTCATGGGTAATTAACTAAGTTAAGGTCACTGAAAATTTGCCGATTTTACTGATTTAGAGATAATTATAAATGCTTGAATATCAATTTGTTGGAAATGATTTATAAAAATGTGTCCTTCTTGATAATAGTCGGATATAGTTGAATACCCTAAAGCTTTAACGAATACAGCCAATTATATAGTTACCACTAACTAGTTTGTTCACTGGAATATCGTTTATCCCGTATCCTGTCATGCCTGATCCTGTTGTAAAATCAATACATCTACCAGTGACAAATACTCCAGGCACAATCAGACTCTTGTTGTCTCTGTCCCTGTCAGTACTTCTGCTGGGCTGTCAGACAACACCCTCAAAAGATTCCGCAGCCACTGCTGAAGCGCCGAAGCAACCGGAAGTAGCAGCGGAGATTCCCCGGACTGAGCCGCCCCGGCCCAAGATCGATTTAAGCGAGGATATTCTCTACAAAGTCATGGTGGCGGAAGTTGCCGGACAAAGGGGACACCTGGACATCTCAGTCGAAAATTATCTGGAGCTGGCCAGAGCAACCAGGGATCCCAAGGTAGTGGAGCGGGCCACCCGTATTGCGGTCTATGCCCGCAATACCGAGGCCGCCGCGGAAGCGGCGCAACTGTGGGCGCAATTGGATCCCGGTAACCCGGATCCCCATCAAATCCTGGCGGTCATGTCGTTGCGGCAAAAAAACGTCGAGGAAACCCTCGTGCATCTGGAGCAAATCCTGAAAAGCACGGCCGGCGAGTTCCGACAGAAACTCTGGATGATCGTGAATATGCTCGGGCGGGAACGGGACCGGGATCTGGTTATGACCGTCATGGAACGGCTGTTGAGCGACCACCAGGACGAAGTGGATGCCATCTATGCTTTTGCCGATATCGCCTCGCGTATGGGTGATTTGAACCGGTCGCTGGAGTTACTCACCAAAGCGCATGCCATGGCGCCCGATAATGATGATGTGGCCCTGTCTTACATCAATATCTTGCAGCGCATGGAACGGACCAATGATGCGATCACCTGGCTGGAGGAGGTCCTGGCAAAACGCGACAGCAATGATTTCAATCTGCGCCTGGCCTACGCGAGATTGTTGTATAGCGCGCAACGGTTCGATGATGCCCGCCGGCAATTCGAGATCCTGGTCGTAGCCGCGCCGAACAACCCGGACGTGCTGTATTGGCTGGGCAATCTCTATTTGCAGACCAACCGGATAGACGATGCCGAGCTGTATTTCAAGCGCCTGGTCGACCAGGACAGCCGTTTCCATAATGCCAAATATCTGCTCGGTCGAATTGCCGAGGAACGCAAGGATTACGCTACCGCCAGCGTCTGGTATGAGAGCGTACAGAGTGGCGATTATGCCTTCGATGCGCAGGTCAGGTACGGCCTGCTGCTCGGCAAGCGGAAATCCACTGAGGCAGCACTGACGCAACTGCAATCGATCGATACCAGTAATCAGGCCCAGGAAAACGTCCTGACCGAGGCCATCGCCGAGCTGCTCACCGGTGAACAGCGTTACGCCGATGCCATGGCGGTCTATGACAAGGCCCTGGAGAACCGCTATGACGCTGACCTGTTATATTCACGCGCCATGCTGGCTGAAAAAATGGATATGCTCGATCTGGCGGAGGAAGACCTGCGCCTGATCCTTACCAAGGAACCGCAGCACGCCCAGGCCCTGAATGCCCTCGGCTACACCCTCGCCGACCGTACCAATCGCTATCAGGAGGCCTATGAGCTGATCCAGAAGGCCTTGACCCTGGAACCGAAGAGCTATTATTTTCTCGACAGCATGGGCTGGGTCTTGTATCGGATGGGAAAACACGAGGAGGCAATTGATTACCTGCGCAAGGCCATGGCGCTGACACAGGACCCGGAGATTGCCGCCCATCTCGGCGAGGTACTCTGGGTCGCAGGGGACAAGAAGGGCGCCCAACAGGTCTGGGAGACCGCGCTGAAAAACACACCGGAACACACCAAGTTGATCGATGTGATGAAACGCTTCACCCCCATCGATAACCCCCGCTAAGCACATAATAAAATTCGTCGGATCCCCCCGCCGGACCAGCGGCCTGTCAACAGCGGCAGTCGCAGGCAAAACCAACTATACTTGGCGCCTCTGGATGATCTCTGAAGCTATACATATGAATTATTTTCTTGCAGTCCGAAACCGTTTACTAATATTCATGTTTCTTCTGTGGCTGGCGGGTTGTACCACCCAAATACCCATTGACGAACAGGCCAGACTTGACAGCTACGCCGCGCATCGGGACAAACTGACCGAACTGGAGTCATGGCAGCTACAAGGACGTATCGCGATGTCGATGGAAAAGGACGCCTGGTCGGCAACCCTGCATTGGACGCAAACAGATGCGGAGTATGAATTACGCCTGATCGCGCCCCTGGGACGTGGCAGTTTTGAATTACGGGGTGGTAACCAGGGCGTTACGTTGCGCCTGCAACAAAATAAGGTACTGCGCGCGGACAACCCGGAGACCCTGCTGCAGGACAACTTCGGCTGGACCGTGCCGGTGTCAGGATTGCAGTACTGGATCAGGGGCATACCGGAACCGGACGTCAAGGTGAAAAAGATGTTACTGGATGAGGCAGGCCGGATCAGCGCACTGGAACAGGCGGGCTGGCTGGTCACTTATAAACAATATTCCAGCCAGGGTGTGTTTGAATTACCGGGACGGATCGAATTGGCTAACGGGAAATTAAAGCTGCGTCTGGTGATCAAGAACTGGCATATATAAAGTATGCAATCATCCGACCCAACGCCTGACGATACAGCGGCGGACAACGCCTACACCCGATCGTGGCCGGCCCCGGCCAAGCTCAATCTGTTCCTGCATGTCGTCGGCCGCAGGCCGGATGGTTATCATCTGTTACAAACCGTCTTCCAGTTTCTGGATTTTGCCGATGAACTGGATTTTCATATCCGGCCGGACAGAGGTATCAACCTGTCCAGCAACTATCACCACATCGAACCGGATCAGGATTTGATAGTACGGGCAGCCCGACACTTGCAGGAATACTCAGGATCGAAGCGGGGGGTTGATATTACGGTACGCAAACAACTGCCGTTTGGTGGCGGTTTGGGCGGCGGCAGCTCGAATGCCGCCACCACCCTGGTGGCCCTGAATCAGCTCTGGGAACTGGGGTTAGCGGTGGATCAACTGGCGGCCATCGGCCTGCAGCTCGGGGCGGATGTACCGGTATTTGTGCGCGGCCAGACGGCCTGGGCGGAAGGTGTCGGGGAAAAACTCACCCCGATTAATCTGCCGGAGCCCTGGTTTTTAGTCGCCAATCCCGGCGTAACCGTGTCCACGGCTGAAATATTTAATGCGCCTGATTTGACACGCACTACGCCTGCAATCACAATACGCGCCTTTCTCGCCGGCACGGTGGTACATAACGACTGTGAGGCGGTGGTTAGGAAAACCTATCCGAAAGTTGCTAACTTATTGAATTGGATGGAAGAAACAGCTCCGGCCCGGATGACCGGCACCGGCGCCTGCGGGTTCAGTGCCTATGCCACTCGCGAGCAGGCCGAGGCGACATTGACCGCGTTACCGGCCCCCTGGTGGGGCTTTGTGGCGCGGGGCCGTAATCAGTCACCATTGCTGGACAAACTGGATCGTGTGCGACGTGGTGCAGGTGGCTGAACTAATCGCCCGAATAGAGATGATGGGGTGTGGCCAAGCGGCTAAGGCACGGGGTTTTGATCCCCGGATTCCCAGGTTCGAATCCTGGCACCCCAGCCAGTTGTGAGATCGATAACCAAGCATCCCGCTGTTGCTGATAAGAGGCCGAAAGAGCATATGACCATAGATTCCGTTATGCTTTGCACCGGCAGCGCCAATCGTACCCTGGCGGCCGATATCGCCAATTGCCTGAATATGAATCTGAGCAACGTGACGGTCGGGCGTTTCAGTGACGGCGAAATCATGGTGGAGCTGCGGGAAAATGTGCGCGGGAAGGAGGCCTTCATCATCCAGTCCCTGTGCATGCCGGTTAATGACAACCTGATGGAACTGCTGGTGATAGCCGATGCCCTGCGCCGGGCCTCGGCCAATCGGGTGACCGCGTTGATCCCCTATATGGGCTATACCCGGCAGGACCGGCGGCCACGATCGGCGCGGGTACCAATTACGGCGAAAGTGGTGGCGAACATGATAGGCTCGGTCGGGATCAGCCGGGTGCTGACCGTGGATCTGCATGCCGATCAGATCCAGGGCTTTTTTGATATGCCGCTGGAGAACCTGTATTCCTCCCCGGTGTTGCTGGGAGATGTATGGAAGCATGAATATCCGGATTTAGTGGTCGTCTCCCCGGACGTCGGCGGCGTGGTTCGAGCCCGGGCCCTGGCGAAACGGCTGGATGACACGGATCTGGCGATTATCGACAAGCGCCGGCCGAATCCGAACGAATCGGAAGTGATGAATATCATTGGCGATGTCCAGGGCCGGACTTGTGTCATCATCGATGACCTGGTGGATACAGCGGGAACCTTATGTAATGCCGCCGCAGCCTTGAAGGAATATGGCGCCAAGGCTGTCGTTGCTTACTGTACCCACCCGGTGTTGTCCGGGAATGCGGTGAAGAATATCACTGCTTCCCAACTGGATGAACTGGTAGTGACCGACACCATACCATTAA
>JACVQI010000056.1 GCA_015661095.1 Gammaproteobacteria bacterium | reverse complement strand
ACAACCAGGACGATTTCAGAGCACATGCGCAGACGCTGCTTGAGAAAGCAACGGCTTTCTCCACGGCCGCGCAAAGTGGCGATCAGGCTGTAACCTTGAAGGAATTGCGGCCCCTGGGCACCGCCTGCGGCGATTGTCACGACAATTACCGGATGGACGAAAACTAAATGAAGTTAAAAGTACAAAGTTGAAAGTATAAAGGAATTCGCCAACGGGTTTCGCCCCTCAACCTGCAAAGCATTCTTGTAAATACCCTCTCCCGCCGGGAGAGGGTCAGGGTGAGGGGGTAACGTAAAATTAAGAGATGCTCAAAAAATCGGCGCTGATCTGCAGCATTATCATTTCCATTATTATTGTATTCATCGCATGGTTGTTGATGTTGCCCTCTGTTCCCGATATTCCTATACCCAAAACAGCCGATGCCTTCGCTCGTGGGCAATATCTTGTCCATGCCGGTGGCTGCATCAGTTGTCATGCGGGGATAAAAGACCGGGAGTCTCTCAGTGGCGGGTTAGCACTTAACACTGACTTCGGGACTTTTTATGCTCCGAATATTACGCCTTCCGTAGCCACCGGGATCGGAGGCTGGGGAGGGCGGGATTTCCTGCTCGCCCTGAAACACGGCCGCCATCCGGATGGCGGCTATTATTTTCCGGCATTTCCCTACCGCGCCTATTCCGGCCTGACTGATCAGGACGTCCTGGATATCGGCGCCTGGTTGATGGTGCAACCCCCGGTCGAAGCTATCGTTCCGGAGCATGAATTACCTGGCTGGCTGTCATCCTGGCAGATGGCCGGCTGGAATCTGCTGGCAGATCTGCTGCAAGCCAATCCGGTTCCCGAAAGCGATCCGGTGCTGGTCCGCGGAGCCTATCTGGTCCGGAATCTCGGTCATTGCGGTGAATGCCATACTCCGCGTAACAGGCTTGGTATACCTGACGTTAACCGGGAATTTACCGGGACGGAAATGGGTGACCATAAAGTCGAAGCTATCGATGCCATCGCCCTGGCCGGCTGGACCGGGGATGATATAACAGCCTTGTTGTCGCTGGGAATATTGCCGGATGGTGAATTCGTCGGCGGTGACATGGCAAAGGTTGTTGATCACAATACCAGCCGGTTGACCGATGCGGACCGTTCTGCAATAGCGGCGTTTTTAAAACGGTAGGCCTGCCGAAAAGCCGGGTATTACCCGCGAATATCGTGTTTATTTATTCCCCTGGAGCGCAAGTCTCTTTGGATAACGGCCGTTTGGAGTTAAACTTGTAAAAGAAATGCTCCAGACTTCATTCACAATGATTCGGGCCTTCTCAATACCATGCGTCTTGCTGTCTATCCTGCTGGTCGGGGATACGCAGGCGGATTCAAAATTGTCCGGCGTTGAAGATGCGATGCCGATTGAATCGCAACTGGCGATGATCGAACGGTATTGTTTCGATTGCCATAATTTCGAGAAAAGCTCCGGTGACATGGTGCTGGAACTGTTTAATCCGGCGCAGGCACACCAGGACCCCGAGCTCGCCGAGAAGATCATCCGTAAACTGAGTGCGGGGATGATGCCGCCGGCAGGCAAACCGCGCCCGGATCGGTCAACCGTCAAATCTTTCATCCGTAGTATGGAAAGCGTCATTGATGCGTCCGCGCAGCCAAGGCCGGGGCGGCCCGGCCCGCACCGGCTCAACCGGGTTGAATATGCCAATGCAATCCGGGACCTGCTCGCGCTTGATATGGATGCGACAATGTTTTTACCGGCGGATGATTCCAGTCGCGGATTCGATAACCAGGCGGGGACTCTGGTGATGTCGCCAGCGCTGCTGGAAGCCTATCTGTCAGCGGCGGGCAAGATCAGCCGGTTGGCGATTGGCAGCGTCTCCACGCCTACGCAGACCCAGTACCGGGTCGCCGAGGACGCGACCCAGAACTACCACATCGATGGACTGCCTTTCGGTACCCGGGGCGGAATCCTGATCCGGCATGAATTTCCGGCCGACGGTGAGTACGGCGTTAAAGTATTCTCCGTCAATCTCGGCAACATGGGTAATTTCTCACCATTCGGCGAAGTCCGTGGAGAACAACTGGAAATCAGCCTGGATGGGCGGCTCGTCCAGTTGTTCAATTGGGACAAGGAACTCGAAGTCGGTATACCATTCGAAGAACGATCCGGGCAACTGAGAACGATAGACGTACGCATTCCGATTACCGCGGGACCGCACAACGTGGGCGTGACATTCCTCGCCACCCATTACGCCCCGGGCCTGGATCTCAATAAGGCATTTGAACGCAGTACCATCGAGACTGGTGGATTGCCGGGATTTACCTTTTATCCCCACGTCGGCAGTGTCCGGATCGACGGTCCGTATCAGGCCAGCGGCGCCGGTGATACGCCCAGCCGCCGCCGGATCTTCATCTGTTATCCGGATAAACCCGCCCTGGAAGCGACTTGCGCCAGAGAGATTGTCGCCACGCTTGCGCGCCGCGCTTTTCGTGGGAAAGCCGGCAAGGACGACATCGTTGAATTAATGAATTTTTATACACTGGGCAGGGAAAGCGGCGGCTTTGATCGCGGGATAGAAATGATGCTCCAGCGCATACTGGCCGATCCGAAGTTCATCTACCGGATCGAGGATGAACCGGAGGGACTGGCGGTCAATGAGATTTATCCGGTTAATGACCTGGACCTGGCCGCGCGTTTGTCATTCTTCCTGTGGAGCAGTATTCCCGATGA
Source organism: Gammaproteobacteria bacterium (assembly GCA_015661095.1). GTDB lineage: Bacteria > Pseudomonadota > Gammaproteobacteria > Eutrophobiales > Eutrophobiaceae > JACVQI01. The sequence continues at coordinate 7,396 of JACVQI010000056.1, read as the reverse complement.
TGAATTGCTGGACCTCGCCAATCGGAAAAAACTTCACCGGCCGGAAATACTTGAACAACAGGTTACGAGAATGCTGGCTGATCAACGTTCGATTACGCTGGCTGAAAATTTCGCCGGTCAGTGGCTGGCGCTACGCAATCTGGACGGTCATGTCCCGGTCGTGGACCAGTTTCCTGATTTTGACGATAACCTGCGCCAGGCATTCCGCCGTGAGACGGAATTGTTCTTCGACAGCATCATCCGGGAAAACCGCAGTGTGCTGGATTTATTGACAGCTGATTATACTTTCGTCAATGAGCGCCTGGCCGTGCACTATGGAATTCCGGGAGTAAAAGGCAGCCGCTTCCGGCGGGTGACGCTGGGTGAACAATTCGACGCCCGGCGCGGCTTGCTGGGAAAAGGCAGTATGCTGACAGTGTCCTCACAACCCGGCCGGACCTCCCCTGTCATCCGCGGTAACTGGGTCCTTGCTAATATCATCGGGGTGCCGGCGCCGGATCCGCCGCCGGATGTGCCCGAACTCAAGCAGCAACCAGGCGATGCAGCGGGCAACGTCCGGACACCTTCCATGCGTGAGCGGATGGAGCAGCATCGAGCCGATCCGGCCTGCAGCGGCTGTCATAAACTCATGGACCCAATCGGGTTCACGCTTGAATCATTCGATGCCATCGGGCAGTGGCGGACACAAGACAACGGCAATCCCATTCAGGTGTCGGAAGTGATGTATGACGGCACGCGGGTACAGGGGCCGGCGGATCTGCGGAATTTTCTGCTCCAATATACGGATCAATTCGTACGCAACCTGACCGGAAATCTCCTGATCTATGCCCTGGGACGGGGGGTAGAATATGGAGATATGCCGGTTGTCAGGGACATCGTGCACGAAGCCGGACGCGATGCTTACCGGTCACAAACATTGATCATGGCATTGATCCGGAGTGATTTGTTTCAACTGAACAGTAATACTAATACCGGTAATGCTGCCGGGAAACTTGAGGCCGGCACTCAACCGGAACATCCCGATATGGACACGATCCACGGCGCGGAGGGAGGTTAATTGCCAAGGTGTTCATAACCAACAAACATATCCCGCGCAGGACTTTTTTACGTGGCATCGGAGCTACGGTGGCGTTACCGTTGCTCGACTCCATGCTGCCGGCGATCGCGACCGCCGCCCAGGCGAAATCACTCACCCCGACGCGATTCACCGGTATCTTTATCCCGCACGGGGCGGCGCCCGGCCACTGGGTGCCGGACGGATCAGATAAAAATTTTGAATATCCGTTTATCTGGAAACCGCTGGAACCTTTCCGCCGGCAGGTTGTGCTGACCAGCGGTCTCTGGGCACAGTCCTCGGAAAATCCGCCCGGCGTGACCGGCGCTGACCATTTCGTAGCAGCCGCTTATCTCTGCGCGGAAAAACCGAAAAAGACTGCGGGCGCGGACATCCAGGTCGGGACCACGATCGATCAGATTATCGCCCGGGAGACGGGCCAGGGTACGCTGCTGCCGTCATTGCAACTCGCGGTCGAGGATCCCGGTGCCAACTCCACGAACTGCGGGGAGGGATACAGCTGCGTATATACCAACACTATTTCCTGGCAGACACCCATGCGGCCGTTGCCGATGGAGATCAACCCGCAGGTCGTGTTCGAACGCATGTTCGGCGATGGCGGCTCGCCGGCGGAGCGCATGGCCAGGCGCGAGCAGCAACGCAGTATTCTCGATTCGGTCGGGGAGAGTCTGACGCGACTGAAAATTCAGGTGCCTGCGGGTGATCGTCTCCGCCTTGAGCAATATTTCGAGGACGTTCGCGAAATCGAACGGCGGTTGCAAATCGCCGCGGTCGCTACCACCAGCACACCGGTGGACATGGACTTGCCCTATGGTGTGCCGGAATCATTCGACGAACACATAAAATTGCAATTCGATTTACTGGCGCTGGCATTCCAGGCTGATATTACCCGGGTCGCAACATTGCTCTATGCCCGGGATCTGACCGGACGGATGTACCCGGAAAGCGGGACCGATATCAGTTTCCATGGTGGTTCGCATCATGCCGAGGAGCCGGGCCGGATTGCACAGTATGCGAGACTCAACCAGTATCACGTTAAAACACTGGCGTACTTCATTGAAAAACTGCAATCGATACCTGATGGAGACGGCACGCTGCTGGATAACTCGCTTACCCTTTACGGTTCCAACATGGGCAACTCGAACCAGCATACTCATTTCGATGTTCCCCATGTGCTAATCGGTGGCGCATCGGGACAGATGCAAGGCGACCGCCACCTGGCTTATGCAAGTCGTACCGTACCGACCGGTAACCTGCTCCTCAGTATTCTGGATCTGTATGGTATTCACCCGGAGCAATTCGGCGACAGCACCGGCCGGTTGCCTGACTTTTAAGGTCGTAATCCGGAGATGAGCAGGCTGATTGGGGCGACGATAACGAAAACAATAATGGCATTGTCGTTTTTCGCGGTTGCAGGCAACGCCAGTGAAGTCGCGGACGCAGTTATGCGCAACGATCCCGCTGCCCTGAACCGGTTACTCGCCGGAAAAGCCGATGTGAATATACCGCAACCAGACGGTGCAACAGCATTGCACTGGGCGATATATAAGGACGAACCGGAGATCGTAAAGGATCTGATCGCAGCCGGGGCGGATGTGTCGGCCGCGAATCGCATGGGCGTCACCCCTTTGATACTTGCCGCCGAGAATGGAAATGTAGTCGTGATCCGGTTGTTGATCGAGGCGGGCGCCAATCCGAACGAACACCTGCGTAACGGCGAGACGGTTCTGATGATGGCGGTGCGCACCGGTAACACGGAGGTAATAGAGGTCCTGCTGGAGCATGGCGCTGATGTCAACGCCACAGAAACACTGCGCGGCACCACGGCGTTGATGTGGGCAGCGGCTTATAGCAATCCGCAGGCACTCGAATTGTTAATCAGACATGGCGCCGATGTGAGTAAAAAAACCGGCACGATCAAACCGGGCCGACGGCCATATCTTGCGCCGACCGCTAAAGAAAGGATTGATGAATACAGGCTGGGCTTCGGTCAGGGTGGTATTTCAATCCCGGTGGACCTGAACAGGGCCGTTCCGATCGTGGAGAAAAAACTTTCGGATCTACCGGCGGATGTGCAGCGTGAACGGGGTGTAACGGATATTGCAGCGGACGATCCAGAGCAAGGATCCGACCGGCGCGGCAATGATCCCTGGGGTGGATTGACCGCGCTGGTGTTTGCCGCCAGGGAGAATGACAAGGAATCCGTGAAAATTCTGCTGGCGTCGGGTGCCGATGTCAACCAGGTGACGGAATACGGCTGGTCGCCGTTACTGACCGCCACACAAAATCGTTTTTATCAATTGGGCAAGCTATTACTCGAGAACAAAGCCGATCCTGATATCGCGAACCGGGGTGGGTGGACACCTTTATATATAGCAACCGATAACCGAAATATCGAGGGTGGCGATTATCCAACGCGGCAACCGGATATGGACCATCTCGAATACATCCAATTATTATTGAAACACGGGGCAGATCCCAATCTCCGCATGCGTTCCAGCACCGAGACGCGGACGATTTTCACACATCAATGGTTGTACGAGGATGGCGCCACACCGTTCCTCCGGGCAGCTCAATCCAGCGATTTAGCGTTGATGAAACTGTTGCTGGAGCACGGGGCCGATCCGTCAATCGCGACGGAACAGGGTGTAACGCCGCTCATGGTTGCGGCCGGCATCGGCTGGGTGGAAGGCGTTACTTATGAATGGTCAAGGGAAGCTAACCTGGCAGCGGTGAAACTGATTCTGGAACTGGGTACGAACGTCAACGCCCGGGACAATATCGATGGACGCACCGCCTTGATGGGCGCAGCGCACAAAGGCCGCAACGAGATAGTCCAACTGCTGGTCGATCACGGCGCCGATCTGTCCATCCATGATATCGGCAGCCGGGACAGTCTGCACAAGCTGGCAGGCGTTACCTGGCAGGCCATTGATTATGCCGACGGCCTGGTACGGGTCGGGGTGCAGTCGGCTATAGCCCATCCGGATATTGCAAAACTTATCCGGAAGTTGATGGACGACAGGGGATTACCCGTGCCACCGGAGGGACGGACCATCGACACGATTTGTGTTGTTGACCTGTGCAAGTAGTAATATATTCATCATATCGGATCCAATTCGTCATCGGCGCCGGGTCAGGTGTGTGGAGAATGGAGTGAGGAGTGAAGATTGTAGAGTGGGGGGATCCATTTTGTTACCTAAGTTCATTTATGTGTTAGCGGCTGTTCTTTTCATCTCGGCGGAAGCTCCTTTCGCTGCGCCCGAGGATTTGTCCGGTTACTGGGAACCATTAATCATGGAAGATTTTATATTGCGGACGCAGGGCGTGAAAAAAGGCGACTATAATGGTATTGAATTGAACGACCTGGCCAGGACCGCTGCGGATCACTTCAAACCGGATGCCGGTAAAGACGAATTACTGCTTGATAAATGCGGGCCGCATGGCGCCCCGCGTGTCATGTTCACTGCTACACGCTTGCATATAACGCAAAATGACAGGGAGATAACCATGGAACTGGAAGCGGAAGGCCAGATCCGGCGTTTTTATCTTGATAGCCGCGATTGGCCGGGCGGTGAACTGCAATGGCAGGGTCATTCGATCGCGTATGAGGAGGGTGATGGCTTATTAACGGTCATTACCCGGCATCTCAGGCCGGGATTGTTACGCAGCAATGGCGTTCCTTACAGCGAGGAGGCCGTGCTGACCGAACATTACACCCGTCACGGCGATTATTTCACGGTGATACAGGCCGTCGAGGATCCGAAATACCTGCAAGCTCCGTTCATCACAAGTACCAGTTTTCACAGGATATCGAAACCGGATGACTGGCGGATGGGATCGTGTCGATAAGAGTGTTGATCCGGAATCACAATATTTTAACAGGCATTATGCTAAGGAACCTCTGATCAAGTCAGAGGTTCCGACCGGTATAGGGATATACCGACATTTTTCAAACGGATAAATGTTTGAAAAATGGAGCAAAGTAAAAGTCGCAGCTTTTACTTTGCGGGTTCTGAATAGTCCAGGAGGGACTTATTCAGAGCTTCCCTGATTTCGCAAGAATGGTGATTTGCCGGTAAATTAAATAGTATCTATCTCGACTCACTCGAATATTCAAACCCGTCCGCTTCGCGTTGCAAGGTTTTTACATGGATCATGTGACGGGAGGCTACCCTGGCCGGGTTGCCAGTGACATGCAGCCGGTCGCCCGTGGCGATGGTGGTTTTGTTCCAGCCGCGGCGTGACAGGCCGATGGTGTTACTCATCTCCAGACGCCATTCTTCAGTCTCGCCTGCAGCATTAACCACTTCCAGAAAGATAAAGGCATGCGGATTGGTCCAGAAGAAATTTTTCACCGTTCCGGTGACCTCAACCACCTGATCGGAATGAAAATGCGCCGCGAAAGAATGATGGGCGGAGACGGCGCTACTGGCACAAAGCAAACTTGCCGACAGGAGAACTCTGTATATGAATTTCATAGGATGCTATTTATCAAAATCGAATTTAATACAGGGATAGGGCTCAAGCCGGCCATCCGGTACGTGCTTGAATGAAATGCTCCGGACCAGTGGTTCGGTCAGATAAACCGGGTCTTCCACAATTTGTATCAAGGTCAGATAATCACCATAGGTCCCGGTGTGCCTTATCAACCTTTCGGTTAATACAGCCTTGCTGCTGTGCGGCAAACCGTTGCGCCGGATATAACCTTCTTCCATATTGACGGTCCTGATCACCAGGGTGTCGCCGTCCCAGGAGCCTACTGAGTTGCCCATATATGTCAAGGGCGCTTCTTCCGGGTGGTGATCGCGACCGTCCAGGTAGACGGTCCGTACCTGCTCGAAGGATTCGGACACCATGGTCAGGATGTTGTCCGATTGCAGTATTTCAAACTGAAACGGGGAGCGCATGATATAAACTGCCGTATGCGGGATACACTGCCCTTCCAGCCGGTACTGGATATCCGCATCCCAGGCATCGGCAACTTTTCTGGCGGCATCGTTGACGGGTAAGCCGACGTAATCACCTCGTTCCGGTCCGGGCAATCGCGGCCCCCAATCCTCGGAAAACACCGGTGCCCAGACACCCGTAAAATCCGTGCGGCCAGAGCCGTTATGGGCAGGGCCAGTCCGGGCATATACATGGGTAATTACCATGAAGGTTATGAGAATTCCGGCAAGACTTCTCTGCACGACTGTTGTCCCCGTGTGGGTCGCCCGACTTTGGTGTTTTCTCATTATAGCCTACCGGCTGATACTTTTTGATGTCTCCAGTTTATATGGAATGCACCAGATATGTAAGATGCCGGATGATTAAATACTAATGAAGACAAAGACTTGCAAGGCGGCCGTGTGACAACACGCACTATATCCAATGCGAGATTAAATTTATCCTGCGGCGCACTTCCAGTTATCTCAGGTAGCAGGATGTTTTTATCGCAACTGACTGGTGTAAAATCGTATCCGTAAAATATTCTAACTTACTTTGATAAGGACGGAGAGATGGCTGCTGATACTGCCGCGCTGTATCGAAGTTTTATCTGCAAGACCGGGATACTGTATGTCATCCTGGCAAGCACAACTGTTGTGGCACAGTCCAGGGACTGCAACCGCAACTGTCTCAGCAATACGCTTGATGTGTACCTCTCTGCAGTGATTGGCCACGATCCGGTAGCAGCGCCTCTGTTCATAGGGTTTCGCCAGACCGAGAACGCGATCGTTGTGCCTCCGGGCGGCGGTATGTGGCGGAGCGCCACCGGACTCGGCAAGGTGCAACGGCGATATTTCGATCCACTCACCGGGCAGGCGGCCTATTTCGGCATCGTCATGGAAGGCGCCAGTGCCGCTATCGTTACTGTGCGCATCGAAGTGCAACGGGGTGAGATCACTGAAGCGGAGTGGTATATCGGCCGTCAGGGTGATCCCGGGATTAACGGTCCGGCTGCCCCTGGAGAACAGGGCAGTAATCTCTTTGACCTCGATAATCTAATCGCCTACCCGCCGCCGGAACGCACGGTGCCGGTCAGTGAGCGATTGTCGCGAGACGCATTGATAGCCGTCACCAACAGTTATTTCGATGGCATCACCAGCCACAACGGCGACATCATCATGGCGCATTCCGGCTGTGTGCGTATCGAGAACGGCTTTCAGACCACCGGCCGGCCGCTGCCGGCGGACAGACTTGATGATGGTCACGAAGGCAAGGGCGATTGCACCTCCGGTATGAGTGGTTTCAGCATCGCCCTGGTCGCGGCGCGCCGTTATCCACTGGTCGATGAGGAGGCGCAGGTCGTACTCGGCGCCGCTGTATTTCTGCGCGAAC
>JACVQI010000002.1 GCA_015661095.1 Gammaproteobacteria bacterium | reverse complement strand
GAGCAGATTGATCACTCGTTCCGAAGGTGCGTAGCTGAACAACATGGCTTCCACCTCGCCGACATAAGGCCCCTGCAGGCCATAATCCGTAAACAGTACGATCATGGAAGACAGTTTAAAGCGGATAGAAAAAAGTGAAAAGGTAAAGATGCAAAAAGACTTTCAGAGAACTCTGATTATCATTCTAAAAATCTTAAAATCTCCGTGTCCTCCGTGCCTCCGTGTTTAAGTTTTATCCAAAAACATAATCAACAGGCATCGCCGCTCCTGTGCATCCCTGCACCCGCGGCATACCGTACCTCCTGTACATAAAAAAACCGGGCAATGACGGCCCGGTTTTAGTTAATTGTTATTTTTATTATCTCTCCACTCCCCCGTGGCTTATTTTTATTCCGAATTCGTTTCCGCCGGCCGATCCACCAACTCTACTATAGCCATGGGTGCTTTATCCCCCGCCCGGTAACCGCATTTCAGGATGCGCAGATAACCACCGGGTCGTGTCTTGTAACGTGGTCCCAGTTCGTTAAACAGCTTGGTAACGACAGATCTGTCCCGCAAGCGTGAAAACGCCAGACGGCGGTGGGCAACCGAGTCGTTCTTGGCCATAGTGATCAGCGGTTCGGCGACACGGCGTAATTCCTTGGCCTTGGGCAAGGTCGTCTTGATCAGTTCGTGCTGCAGCAACGATGCCGCCATGTTTCGGTACATGGCCTTACGATCGGAACTGTCCCGGTTTAATCTTCTGCCACTCTGTTTATGTCGCATGGTCTTTCTTCTATCCGCTTTTAACTTTTAACTTTTGACTGTATTTAAAGCCGATACCTTGTCTTCATATAAACCGGGCGGCGGCCAATTCTCCAGCCGCATCCCCAATGACAATCCACGCGAGGCCAATACGTCCTTTATTTCGGTCAATGATTTTTTGCCGAGGTTTGGTGTTTTCAACAACTCAACTTCCGTGCGCTGTATCAGATCGCCGATGTAATAAATACTTTCCGCCTTCAGGCAATTGGCTGAGCGGACGGTCAGTTCCAGGTCATCCACCGGTCGCAACAGGATCGGGTCGATTTCCGGCTCCTTGCTGGCAACTGCTTCCACAGCTTCCTCGGCTTCCAGATCCACAAATACCGATAACTGATTACGCAGAATCCGCGCCGCTTCGCGTACGGCATTCTCCGGGTCGATAGTGCCATTCGTCTCGATTTCGATGACCAGTTTATCCAAGTCGGTCTGCTGTTCGACACGGGCGCTCTGCACATCATAGGAAATACGTTTAATGGGGCTGAACGAGGCATCGAGCTTGAGTTTACCAATCGCCTGCGTCTCTTCCTCGTAACCGCCGATAACCACAGGCCGGTATCCACGGCCACGCTCGATCTTCATGGTCATATTGAGTTCACCGGCCTTGGTCAGATTGGCGATCAGGTGATCCGGATTACAGATTTCTATATCGTGATCCACCGTGATATCGCTGGCCAGCACCTGTCCGGGCCCGGATTTCTTCAAACTGATATAGGCCTCGTCCTTGGTGTGCATCTTGATAGCCAGTCCCTTCAGATTTAACATGATATCAGTTACGTCTTCCTCTACACCTTCCACCGTCGTGTACTCATGCAATACACCTTCTATCTCGACCTCGGTTACCGCGCATCCAGACATAGCGGAAAGCAGTACCCGGCGAAGTGCATTGCCCAGTGTATGGCCAAACCCCCTGTTCAGGGGTTCGATATTGATTATCGAACGCGTAGCGTTGATGGTTTCAACATCTACCCGGCGCGGTTTTAATAACTCGTTGAATGTTGACGGCATGTCTTTTACCTGTAGCTGCTTATTTTGAATAGAGTTCAACGACCAGTTGTTCGTTGATTTCCTGGGATAATTCGGCGCGTTCTGGCACGGTTTTGAAAACACCTTCCATTTTCTTGGCGTTAACGTCCACCCACTCCGGCAGGCCATATTGTTCGGCGACATTCAACGCATCCTGGATGCGCAATTGTTTTTTGCTCTTCTCCCGGATCGAGATGATATCAGCGGGTCTTACCTGATAGGATGGAATATTCACAGACTTGCCATTGACCGTGATCGATTTATGGCTGACGAGTTGCCTGGCTTCATTGCGGGTGCAGCCGAAACCCATCCGGTAGACGACATTATCCAGCCGGCATTCGAGCAGTTTCAGCAGATTCTCTCCGGTTGAACCATGGCGGCGGCTGGCCTCTTTATAATATTTACGAAACTGTTTCTCAAGGACACCATAAATTCTTCGCAGTTTCTGTTTTTCGCGCAACTGCAAGGCATAATCGGTCAAGCGTTTGGCTTTGGAGCCCTGCTCGCCCGGGATCTTGTCTAACTGGCATTTTGATTCCAGCGGCCGGGCTCTGCTCTTCAGAAAAAGATCAGTGCCTTCACGCCTGCTCAGTTTGCATTTAGGTCCAAGATAACGTGCCATATGTGTAGCTCCTCTCTAAACTCTGCGCCGCTTTGGTGGACGGCAGCCATTATGGGGAACGGGTGTGATATCAGTGATATTGGTAATCTTGAATCCAACCGAATTCAGGGCGCGCACTGCTGATTCACGGCCCGGACCCGGACCAGTGATGAACACCTCCATGCTTTTCATACCAAATTCCAGCGCCGCTTCACCGGCTTTTTGAGCGGCTACCTGCGCCGCGAATGGAGTACTCTTACGCGAACCGCGGAAACCGCAGCCGCCGGCAGTCGCCCAGGTTAATGCATTGCCCTGACGATCGGAAATCGTGATGATCGTATTATTGAAGGACGCATGCACATGCGCAATCCCATCGACTACCGTCTTTTTAACCTTCTTTTTACTGCGAACACTGGTTACCTTTGCCATATATTAACCCTTCTTGAGTACGCGACGGGGACCCTTGCGGGTACGAGCGTTGGTCTGTGTCTGCTGGCCCCGAACCGGTAATCCGCGGCGGTGGCGAATGCCCCGGTAACAGCCGAGGTCCAGCAGCCGTTTTATGTTCATCGACACTTCCCGGCGCAGATCGCCTTCAACTTCGAAATTACCGATGGCACTGCGGATCTTGTCGAGCTGGTCTTCGTTCAGCTCCCGTACCTTGATATGCGGTTGCAGCCCGGTGGTAGTGCAAATCTCCAGCGCCCGGTTTTTACCAATACCATATATATATGTCAGGGCGACATGCAGATGTTTGTTATCAGGTATATTGATACCGGCTATGCGTGCCATTGCTATCTCTCTCTAATAAACCAGATTTCAACCCTGGCGTTGTTTATGGCGGGGATTTTTGCATATTACCCGCACCACGTTTTTACGCCGGAATACCCGGCAATTTCGACAAATCTTTTTCACGGATGCTCTTACTTTCATCTCCGATCTCCGGTTAACTGCGTCTGCTGTAACCTTTAAGGTTGGCCTTTTTCAGCAGCCCCTCATACTGATGCGACATCAGATGAGCCTGTACCTGTGACATGAAATCCATGACCACCACCACTACGATTAACAAGGAAGTGCCGCCAAAATAAAACGGCACGTTGTATTCCAGGATCAGTAACTCCGGTAACACGCAGACGGCGGTAATATAAATGGCCCCGGCCATCGTCAGCTTGGTCAAAACCGTATCCAGATACTTGGAAGTCTGTTCCCCCGGCCGCATGCCCGGCACGAAGGCGCCGGATTTTTTCAGGTTTTCCGCCGTTTCTTTCGGGTCGAAGACTATCGCCGTATAAAAAAAACAGAAAAAGACTATGCAGGCGGCATAGAGAATGACATACAGGGGCTGTCCGGGGGATATGGTTTGGGCCAGGTCCTGAAACCAGCGTAAGGCCGGCACATCACTTTGACCGATCCAGCCCACCAGCGTGGTGGGAAACAGGATGATACTGGAGGCGAAGATCGGCGGTATCACACCCGACATGTTCAGCTTCAGCGGTAAATGACTGGACTGGCCGGCGTACATCTTGCGGCCGACCTGCCGTTTGGCGTAGTTCACCGTGATCCGGCGCTGTCCGCGCTCGACGAATATAACGATCCCCGTGACCGCCAGAACCAGTAAAAATAAAAATATCACCATCAGAACATTTAATTCGCCGGTGCGCGCCAACTCCAATGTACCCGCGACCGCTGCCGGCAGACCGGCAGCGATACCGGCGAAAATGATCATGGAAATACCGTTGCCGACGCCGCGTTCGGTGATCTGCTCACCTAGCCACATCAGAAACAAGGTTCCCGTGACCAGAGTGGTGACGGCGATCAACCGGAAGCCCATGCCCGGATCCATAACCACGGACATGCCGCTAGTGCCAGTTTGTCCCTCCAACGCAATACAGACGCCGATGGCCTGGAAGGTTGCTAATACGACCGTGCCATAACGGGTGTATTGGGTGATCTTGCGCCGGCCGATTTCGCCTTCCTTGCGTAGTTCCTTCAAACGCGGATCGATGAAGGTTAACATTTGCATGATAATCGAGGCGGAAATATACGGCATGATTCCCAAAGCGACGACCGAAAAGCGCATCAGCGCTCCGCCGGAAAACATATTGACCATATCCAGTATCGTGCCGGTCTGGGAGTTAAACATTTCCGCCAGCGCCGCCGGATTGATTCCTGGAACCGGAATGAAAGTGCAGACCCGATACACGACCATCGCAAACAGCAGGAAAAATAATCGCGATCGGAGCTCCTTCAGTTGGCCGAGTCCGGCCAGACCACCAGGGATTACTGGATTCGCAGCGACCATCTTATTCCTCGATCCTGCCACCGGCCGCGGTGATAGCGGCGCGTGCGCCCTTGCTCACCCGCAAGCCCTTCAAGGTCACGGGCTTTTTGATCTCCCCGGACGCGATTACCTTCACGAACTTGATGTGTTTGTTGATAAGTTTTGCCTTCTGTAACACGGCGATATCGATAACCTCTGCTTCAATGCCATTTAATTCATGCAGCCGGATTTCATCGGTGACTATCGATACCCGTGACGAAAACCCGGATTTCGGCAGACGTCTTTGTAAAGGCATCTGTCCGCCTTCGAACCCGATCTTGTGGAATCCGCCCGCCCGGGCCTTCTGACCTTTATGACCGCGACCAGCGGTTTTACCAAGACCGGAGCCCCTGCCTCGACCCAGACGTCTACGCTCGGTTGTTGAACCCGCAGCTGGTTTCAAAGTGTTCAAGCGCATATCAGACATCCTCAACCGCCAGGAGATAAGAGACTTTATTGATCATGCCGCGATTTTCCGGCGTATCCTCGACAACCACGCTATGATTAATCCGCCGAAGCCCGAGACCGGTAACGCAGGCTTTGTGCGCCTTTAATCTGTGCACGGTGCTACGCTTGAGCGTTACCTTCACTTTCTTTTTCGCTTTGGCCATGGTTAAACCCTGAGTTCTTCGACGGTTTTACCGCGTTTGGCCGCCCGGTATTCCGGGGAGGCGATAGCTTGCAATCCCTTGATCGTGGCCCGGACGACATTCACGGGATTGCTTGATCCGATGGATTTGGCCAGAATATTGTGGATACCGACCACCTCGAAAATCGCCCGCATCGGACCGCCGGCGATTATTCCGGTACCATCGGAAGCCGGTTCCATATGCACCTTGGCTGCGCCATGGCTCGCGGTCACCGGATAATGCAAAGTACCTTCATTAAGCGGAACCGAAATCATATTACGCCGCGCTTTCTCCATGGCTTTCTGGATCGCGACCGGGACTTCCCGAGCCTTACCGCGTCCAAAACCGACCTTGCCGTTGCCGTCACCAACCACGGCTAGTGCGGCAAAGCCGAAGATCCGGCCGCCCTTGACGACCTTGGCGACACGATTCACCGCCACCAGTTTTTCAATCAGGTCTTCGTTACCAGTATATGAGTTACTAAGCGCCATACATTAAACCTCTAAAATTCCATACCGTTTTCGCGGGCGGCATCCGCCAGGGCCTTGACCCGGCCATGATATTTATAACCGGAGCGATCGAACGCCACTTTGGCGATACCGGCTTTCTTGGCACGCTCGGCCAGCACCTTGCCGACCACGGCTGCGGCCGCGGCATTGCCGCTGTACTTGATTTCCTGCTTTACTTCCTTATCCAGTGTTGAAGCGCTGGTTATAACCTTGGCGCCGTTCGGCGCGATTATCTGCGCATAGATATGCCGCGGCGTGCGGAACACGCACAATCTGTTCGTATCCAGCGATCTGATTCGTGCGCGCGTCTTACTGGCCCTTCTTAATCTTGATATTTTCTTTTGCATATTCTGCTTCGTTTAGTTAATTCACCTGCCACTAAGCTTTCTTCGCTTCTTTGCGGAGAATATGCTCATTTACATAGCGTACACCCTTGCCTTTGTACGGCTCCGGCGCCCGGTAGGCACGGATATTGGCTGCCACCTGGCCAACCTTTTGTTTGTCGATCCCCTTGACGATGATTTCCGTCTGACTGGGAGTTTCAATCATAATCCCATCCGGGATCGGAAAATTCACCGGATGGGAAAAACCCAGAGTCAGGTTTAAGACCTTGCTCTGGACCGCGGCGCGGTAACCCACGCCAATGATGGTTAACTTCTTCTCAAAGCCGTCAGTTACACCGGTAACGATGTTCTGTAACATGGCCCTGGTGGTGCCGGCTATGGCCCGCGCCATCTTGGAGTTCGATCTGGCGGTAAACTTGAGAACATTCTCTTCCTGGGTAACCGCCACCAGTGTATGGACGGCATAGGTCATTTCCCCTTTCTTACCCTTCACAGAAACGGTATTACCCGAGATATTGACCTCGACATTCTTCGGCAACACTATCGGATTTTTCGCTATACGAGACATTTACTCTACTCTTACGTAACTATACAAAGCACTTCACCACCGACCCCGTGCTCCCGGGCCAACTTATCTGTCATCAAACCTTTCTGGGTTGAAATTATCGCCGTGCCAAAACCGCCCAATACCTTCGGCAATTTGGATTTTGACCGGTATCGCCTTAAACCCGGCGAGCTCACACGGGTCAGGGACTCTATGACGGCCTTACCCTCAAAGTATTTCAGTTCTATCGACAGCGTCTTCTTGCCGCCTTCCTCACTGATTTTGCAATCACTGATATAACCTTCCTCCTTGAGAATACTGGCGATGGCGTATTTCAACTTTGATGAAGGCATGCTGACTTCCCGTTTAAACCGGACCTGACCGTTACGGATGCGGGTCAACATATCGGAAATAGGATCTTGTAAACTCATATAATAAGTCCAAAGTTAAAAGTAGAAAGTTTAAAGAAAAAACCCTCTACAAAATAATCAACAATACTTTTCACTGTTTTATCACCAACTTGCCTTGACCAGGCCGGGAATATCACCCCGCATGGCCGCCTCACGCAGCTTGTTGCGTCCCAAACCGAATTTTCGATAGTATCCATGTGGTCTTCCGGTCAGCTTGCAGCGGTTGCGTTTTCTGGAAGGACTCGAATCACGCGGCATCATATTTAATTTGATGCGGGCCTCTTTACGCTCCTCCTCGCCTATGGATAAATCCTTGGCCATGGCGCGCAGCTTGGAGCGTTTTTGCACATACCGTTTAACCAGTTTGGCGCGTTTCGTTTCGCGGTTAACCATCGAAGTTTTCGCCATACTACATCCTCGCAGCCTGCCGCTCGCTTTGCGTCGCCGAGGCTGAAACGGCCATCACGCCAGAGAATGGTTTATCAATACTAAATTTATTAATCATATTCTTTAGCTACCTGCTCTATTTAACTGCGCAATGGAAAATTAAAGGCAATCAACAAGGCCCGGCATTCCTCGTCGCTCTTCGCCGTGGTCGTAATAGTGATATCCATACCCCGAATCGTATCAATCTTGTCATAATCTATTTCCGGGAAGATTATTTGTTCCTTAACGCCCATACTGTAATTACCGCGACCGTCAAATGACCGCTGACTGAGACCGCGAAAGTCCCTAATTCTAGGAATCGCAACCGACACCAGACGATCCAGAAACTCGTACATACGTTCCCGACGCAACGTCACCTTACAACCCACCGGCCAGCCTTCGCGTACCTTGAAATTGGCAACCGATGTGCGCGCTTTGGTAACGACCGGTTTTTGCCCGGCTATCTTGGTTAAATCACTGACCGCATGGTCAATGATTTTACGATCAGCCACAGCTTCACCGACGCCCATGTTCAGCGTGATCTTAACGATCTTCGGCACCTCCATGGGTGTTTTATAGCCGAATTGTTCCGTCAGTTGCTTGACAACCGTATTTTTGTAGAACTCCTGCAACCTGCTCATATCAAAATTCAATTTTAAATGTCTATGACTTCGTTATTCGACTTGAAATATCTGACCTTCTTTCCGTCTTCCAGCTTTTTATAGCCGATCCGGTCAGCTTTGCTGGAAACCGGATTCCAGATGGCGACATTCGACACGGCGATCGGCATTTCCTTCTCGATGATGCCACCAGCCGTACCTTTTTGGGGATTGCCCTTGGTATGGCGCTTCGCCATGTTTATATTTTCGACTATGACCTTCCCTTCGTCTCTTAATACGCGCAAAACAGTCCCACGCTTGGACTTGTTCTTGCCGGTAAGAACCACTATTTGATCGCCTTTATGTATTTTCACGATTTTTCAACTTTACACTTTTACTTGTCACTATTTACTTGTCACTGGTAACTGCTTTTAAAGTACTTCCGGGGCCAGTGAAATGATTTTCATGAAACGCTCACTGCGCAGTTCCCTGGTTACCGGTCCGAATATACGTGTGCCGATTGGCTGGAACTGGTTATTCAATAACACCGCCGCATTGCCATCAAAACGGATCAACGAACCGTCCGGACGACGTACACCTTTCCTAGTACGAACGACGACCGCATGAAACAATTCTCCTTTTTTAACCTTGCCCCTGGGTATTGCCTCCTTGACGGTTACCTTGATAATGTCGCCGATATTTGCATAACGACGCTTGGAACCACCCAAAACCTTCACACACATCAAACGACGCGCACCGCTGTTATCAGCGGAATCCAGCATTGTCTGCATCTGTATCATTTATGCTCTCCGATTTCTGCGGCCGTATAATTCAAGTAACTATTGTCAGATTTCCTGCGCCTTCTCGACTATCCTTAGTAATTTCCACGCTTTCTTTTTGGAAAGCGGCCGGCACGATGCAATCGTGACGATATCCCCTTCACTACATTCATTATGCTCATCATGCGCGAGTATCTTGGAAGACCGCCGCAAATATTTTTCGTATAGCGGATGTTTAACGGTTCGCTGGACCAGCACAGCAATGGTCTTGTCCATCTTATTACTCACCACGCTACCGGTTAATGTCTTAATATTTTTTTGTTCGCTATTCATATTAATATACGTTTTATTTCTGCATTTCCCGCAATACCGTCTTGAGCCTGGCAATGTCCTTGCGCACGGCCCGCACCTCACTGGATTTGGGTTCTTGCCCGGAACCTTTCTGCATACGCAGGTTGAACTGCTTGCGCAACAAAGCCATCAACTCTTCGTTGAGTTGGGGACTGGTCATTTTGCGAAATTCCTCGACATTCATCAGAGTATTTTCCTGCTCACAAATGCTGTTTTTACCGGCAACTTGGCTGCGGCCAGCGTGAAGGCCTCCCGGGCCATTTCTTCAGGAATACCTTCAATTTCATACAGGATCTTGCCTGGTTGAATCACGGCCACCCAGAATTCAACGTTACCTTTGCCTTTGCCCTGCCTGACTTCCAACGGTTTCTTGGAAACCGGCTTATCCGGGAATATGCGTATCCACATCTTGCCACCGCGTTTCACGGATCGGGTAATCGTACGCCGCGCCGCTTCTATCTGCCGGGCAGTTATACGTCCACGCGTGATAGCCTTAAGCCCATATTCACCGAAGCTCACCTTGTTACCAGTATTGGCAAGACCACGGTTTCTGCCTTTTGCCTGTTTTCTAAATTTTGATTGTTTTGGCTGTAACACGATATAAGCCCGTTATTAATTGGTTGCGGCTGGTGCAGCTGCGTCTGCATCTACTTCCGCGGTTTCACCCTTGCCGTAAACTTCGCCTTTGAATATCCAGACCTTCACGCCGATAACGCCGTAGGTGGTATTGGATTGGGCGAAACCATAGTCTATGTCCGCACGCAGTGTATGCAACGGCACACGTCCCTCCCGATACCATTCGGTACGGGCTATTTCAGCTCCATTCAGGCGACCACTGACGTTTATTTTCATACCCAGGGCGCCGAGCCGCATGGTATTGGTCACCGCCCGCTTCATGGCGCGCCGGAACATGATACGGCGTTCAATCTGCTGAGCGACGTTCTCCGCCACCAGATATGCATCCAGCTCCGGCTTGCGTATCTCCTCAACGCTGAGCGTTACCGGCACGCCCATCATTTGCGAAATCTTACTGCGGAGCTTCTCGATATCTTCACCCTTCTTGCCGATGACGATCCCAGGCCTTGCTGTATGGATGATAATCCGGGCATTATTCGCCGGGCGCTCAATCTGGATCCGGCTGACTGAAGCATTGGCGAGTTCGGTTTTTAAAAATTCCCGGACCCGCATGTCAGTATGTAAAAAGTTCGCATAATCACGCGAACCCGCATACCAAGTCGAAGTCCAGTCCTTGATAATACCCAACCGCATTCCAATCGGATGTACTTTATGACCCATAGCAATCAGCTCTCACTGGTTTCAGCGACAGTCACGGTAAGATGACTCATCGGTTTCAAAATTCTGTCCGCCCGGCCACGTGCCCTGGTCTGCAGACGCTTCAGCGTCGGCCCCTGGTCTACCATGATGGTCGCCACCTTCAACTCATCGACGTCGGCGCCATCATTATGCTCGGCATTATGGATAGCCGACTCCAGCACCTTTTTGATTATCGCGGCCGCTTTCTTGTTGCTGAACTCGAGTACGTGCAAAGCACGCGCTACCGGCAATCCCCTGATCTGATCAGCGACCAGACGCATTTTTTGCGGCGAAGTCCGTGCATATCTCAATTTTGCCGTAGTTGCCATTACTAAAGTATCTCTTCGTCTAATGATTCTATTAATATGGTTGCCCGCACCAGTCTGTCATCCAGTTATTCCACTTTAACCTTTTTGTCCGCGGAATGACCGCGAAAGGTCCGGGTCATGGCAAACTCGCCCAGTTTATGCCCTACCATATTTTCCGTTACATAGACGGGTATATGGTCACGACCGTTATGTACGGCTATGGTCAATCCAACCATATCCGGAATGACCATTGAGCGCCGCGACCAGGTCTTGATTGGTCGCTTATCATTATTCGCTTTAGCCGTTTCCACCTTTTTCATCAAATGATGATCGATAAATGGACCTTTTCTGATTGATCGCGACACTGTGCTCTCCCGCTATCTCTAAGCCTTGCGTCTGCGTACGATCATGTTATCGGTACGCTTGTTATTGCGAGTCTTATAGCCCTTGGTCGGCACACCCCAGGGTGAAACAGGGTGCCGGCCGCCGGAAGTCTTGCCCTCACCACCGCCATGGGGATGATCAACCGGGTTCATTGCCACACCCCGTACGGTTGGGCGTATCCCACGCCAGCGTTTGGCGCCGGCCTTGCCATAATGCCCCAACGAATGCTCATTATTACTGACTTCCCCGAGCGTCGCCCGGCAATCGAGCGGAACTTTACGCATTTCACCGGATCGCAAACGCAAGGTAGCATGAATACCTTCACGGGCAATTAATTGCGCGCTGGCGCCAGCGCTCCTGGCCAGTTGCGCACCCCGACCAGGCTTCAGTTCGACGCAATGCACCAATGATCCCAATGGCACATTCCGCAGCGGCAGGCAGTTGCCGGACTTGATGGCGGCGCCGGACCCGGACATTATTTCATTCCCCGGGTGTATACCATTAGGCGCAATTATGTAACGACGTTCCCCATCGGCATACAGCAGCAGCGCGATATGAGCACTGCGGTTGGGATCGTATTCGATGCGTTCAACCTTCGCCACTATGCCATCCTTGTCTCTGAGAAAATCAATAATACGGTAGCGTTGTTTGCTGCCACCGCCTCGATGCCGTACGGTAATCCTGCCATAGTTATTGCGGCCGGATGTTTTGTTCTGTTTTTCCAGCAATGCTTCGTGCGGATCGCCTTTGTGCAATTCCGGATTGACGACCTTGATGGCCGCCCGCAATCCCGGTGAAGTCGGCTTTGGTTTAACTAATGGCATGTTTAATTCGTACCTTTTACATTCATAAAGTCGATATCGAAACCGGCTTGCAGCTTCACGTATGCCTTCTTCCAGTCGGAACGGCGGCCGATGGTTTGCTGGTAGCGCTTTTCCTTACCCTTACTGTTGGCCGTGCGCACAGATTCGACTTTGACATCAAACATTAATTCTACGGCCTGCTTGATTTCGGGCTTGGTGGCGTCCTTAACTACCTTGAAAACAAATTGCCGGTATTTATCACCAATATTGGTGCTCTTTTCGGTAATTCGCGGTTCCTGCAGGATTCTCATCAATCGTTCTTTGTTCATGCCAGCCAGGCCTCCACGCGTTGAATAGCCGCCTGGGTCATAAGCACATTTTCAAAACCGATAAGTGAATAGGGGTTGATCTCATTGGTGTCGATGACGTCAACCGACGGCAGGTTTCTGGTTGACAGATACAAATTCTCGGTAACCTCTTCGGTTATAATCAATACTTCCCTTAGCCCCAGCCTGGATAAAAATTCTATTGCCGCTTTGGTCTTCGGCTCATCAAGCTTGAATACATCTATACACTGCAACCGTTCCTGGCGCACCAGCTCGGAAAATATGGAACGCATCGCGCCCTGATACATCTTTTTGTTCACTTTTTTCTCGAACGAACGCGGTCTGGCGGCAAAAGTAATACCACCGCCGCGCCATAACGGACTGCGTATCGTCCCGGCCCTGGCACGTCCCAACCCTTTTTGCTTCCATGGTTTACGACCGCCACCGCGTACATCGGCGCGGGTCTTTTGCGCCTTGGTACCAGCGCGGGATCCAGCCATATAGGCAGTCAATACCTGGTGGATCAAAGGTTCATTATACGCAGCAGCGAATACCGCATCTGAAACAGAAATCTTCTCGGATTTCTTTTTGCCGGCTTTATGTAAGGTTATATCCATGCTCTCTGCCTCAACCGCGTGCCTTCACTGCAGGTTTCACGACCACTTTCCCGCCCTTGGCGCCCGGCACTGCTCCTTTTATCAGCAGCAGATTGCGATCCGTATCGACCCTGATAACCTCAAGGTTCTGGGCAGTACGCTGTGCATTACCGAGGTGGCCTGCCATTCTTTTACCCTTGAACACCTTGCTGGGTGACTGGTTCTGGCCGATGGAGCCGGGGGCTCGATGCGATAGTGAATTGCCATGCGTGGTTCGTTGCCGGCTGAAATGGTGGCGCTTGATTGCTCCGGCGAATCCCTTACCGATAGACGTACCGCTGACATCAACTTTCTGGCCGGATTTAAAAATATCAACCTTGATTTCTGAACCTTGGGTCAGTCCCTTGCCTTCATCGCCCTCAAGACGAAATTCAACCAAACCTTCTGCGGATTCAATCTCCGCACTAGCCAGGATACCGGCACTGGGTTTATTAATCAGATTGCGCCGTTTCATCCCCCAGGCCAATTGCACCGCGCGATAACCAGCGGTTTCCGGCTCAATCAGCCGGGTCACTTTGTTAGTTACCGCTTCAATGACGGTCACGGGGATCGACATTCCTGCCTCGGTAAAAATCCTCGTCATCCCGCGTTTTCGACCAACAATACCTATCGTCATTGCATAATTCTCAATAAATAATCGGTTTAATTCAGTTTGATCTGGACGTCGACACCGGCCGCCAGATCCAGTTTCATCAGGGCATCAACCGTTTTGTCTGTCGGATTAATGATGTCCAGCAACCGCTTATGGGTACGGATTTCATATTGGTCACGCGCGTCCTTGTCAACGTGCGGCGATATCAAAACCGTAAAGCGCTCTTTTTTGGTCGGCAGCGGAATAGGCCCTTTGACCTGCGCGCCCGTGCGTTGGGCCGTTTCCACAATCTCACGTGTCGACTGATCGATCAATCGGTGATCGAAAGCCTTCAGACGTATTCGTATGACTTGTTTTTCGGCCATATCAGCGTCCAGGTTGAAAGTAAAAAGTCAAAAGCAAAGGCATGGTATAGGACCTGAATCCTTCACTGTTTTTCAACGTCATGTTTTCACTATTCATTAATCTTTCCACTTTATACTTTCAACTTTTCACTATTTACTTAATGATCTTCGCGACCACCCCGGCGCCGACCGTGCGGCCGCCTTCACGGATGGCAAACCGCATGCCTTCCTCCATCGCAATCGGCGAAATCAGGTCCACCACCATCTTGATGTTGTCGCCCGGCATCACCATCTCCGTCCCGCCCGGTAACTCCACCGCACCCGTCACGTCCGTGGTCCGGAAGTAAAACTGCGGCCGGTAATTCGAAAAAAACGGCGTATGCCGCCCACCCTCATCCTTGCTCAATATATAAACTTCACTTTCAAATTTCGTATGCGGTGTGATGGTGCCAGGCTTGCATAATACCTGCCCGCGCTCCACCTCATCCCGCTTCGTCCCGCGCAATAACACCCCAACATTGTCCCCGGCCTGCCCCTCATCCAGCAGCTTCCGGAACATCTCCACCCCAGTGCACGTCGTCCGCTGCGTGTCCCGGATCCCCACTATCTCCACGTCCTCGCCCACCTTGATTACGCCGCGCTCCACCCGTCCCGTCACCACCGTGCCGCGCCCCGAGATCGAAAACACATCCTCAATCGGCATCAAAAACGGCTTCTCCACGTCCCGCTTCGGCACCGGTATGTAGGCGTCCATCGCCGCCACCAGCTTCTCCACCGATACCGTCCCAATTTCGCTCGTGTCCCCTTCCAGTGCCTTCAACGCACTGCCCGTCACGATCGGGGTCTTGTCCCCGGGAAATTCATACTTGTCCAGCAACTCCCGCACTTCCATCTCCACCAGCTCCAGCAACTCAGCGTCGTCCACCATGTCCGCCTTGTTCAGATACACCACGATGTAGGGCACCCCGACCTGCCGTGCCAGCAGAATGTGCTCGCGTGTCTGCGGCATCGGCCCGTCCGCCGCGCTCACCACCAGGATCGCGCCGTCCATCTGTGCCGCGCCTGTGATCATGTTCTTGATGTAGTCCGCGTGCCCAGGGCAATCCACGTGCGCATAGTGCCGCTTCTCACTCTGGTATTCCACGTGCGCCGTCGCAATCGTGATCCCGCGCTCCCGCTCTTCCGGCGCATTGTCAATCTGGTCGTAGGCCTTCACCTCGCCGCCATACTTCGTGCTCATCACCTTCGTGATCGCTGCCGTCAATGTTGTCTTGCCGTGATCAACATGGCCTATCGTGCCGACGTTTACATGCGGTTTCGTGCGTTCAAATTTTTCCTTGGACATTAGTTCGATCTCCTCAAGATTGATTGAATGAATTGATGTTTACTCATAAAAAACCTACCTTTTCTGGAGCCCACAATCGGAATCGAACCGATGACCTCTTCCTTACCAAGGAAGTGCTCTACCGACTGAGCTATGTGGGCAAACTAAGTAAAAAATGGAAAGTTGAAAGCAAAAAAGTGTCGCAACACTCGCCTCATAACTTTTCACTTTCCACTTTTTACTCCTGTTTGGAGCGGGTGATGGGAATCGAACCCACGTGATCAGCTTGGAAGGCTGACGTTCTACCATTGAACTACACCCGCATCCGGAAGACTCAAGTCAGTGAACTCAATCTAATGATTAATTATCGAGTACGAATGCTGAATCATTTTTGCCATACCTTTATGTCAGCCACTGCCCAATATTACGTCTCAGGTAACTCTGTCTTCCGTCCTCCGACTGGTGGAGGGGGCAGGATTTGAACCTACGAAGGCGTTGCCAGCAGATTTACAGTCTGCCCCCGTTGACCACTTGGGTACCCCTCCAAAAAGTCAAGCCGCACATTTTCAATTAATACTGAGAAAGTGTCAATAATAACTCATTGATTTTTAGCTTGAATATAATCACTGAATGAAATCTGGACACGTAATCTGGCCAGGCCGATGATAATTCCAGGATATCCCAAGCAAAATCAGATGGCTGCGCTCTGAACCGGGTTAGGTCGAGGTTACTGCGCCGCTCCGGCTGGGTCGGAGCAATTTACCCGATACGGCATGTCTGATCTCGGTCGGCGAGTCGGCCCTGCCAGTAGGGCCCGGTACAATATAATCCAACTGATTACCAAAATAGGCCCTGACCCTGTTCGCAGTTTTTGCAGGTGTATATCCCTCCGGATTGGCGCTGGTGGATACCAGCAAACCGGCTGCTAGACATAATGCCTGTACGAGCGGATGTGCCGAGACACGCACGGCAATCCCACCTTGAGCACCCCGGAGCCAGACCGGCACTCCTTTTTTTTCTGGTAAAACCCAGGTAACCGGCCCAGGCCAGGTATTCATAATGGTTGCCAAAGGTACGGCTGAAGTCAGATCAACCAAGGGCTCTAGCTGTTCAATAGTGGCGGCGACGACAATCAGGCCTTTGGCCGGATCCCGCTGTTTCAATGTCAATATCCGTTCAACTGCTTTAGCTTCCCATGGATTGCAACCCAGGCCGTATACCGATTCAGTGGGATAAGCTATAACACCACCCCGGGCTAGGTAGCGGGAGGCCTGTGTAATGTGCCAGATGGACAATATCGAGGGTTAATTGCTGAGTTTTTGCAGGGCAGCGGCATCCTGGTCCTGGATCAATTTCTCATTCTCTTCCCTGTCCTGTAGCAATTTTTGCGCAAGATTTGCGTCAGTAAGAGCAAGAATTTGTACAGCCAGATAGCCAGCATTCACTGCGCCGGCCTTGCCTATCGCCATGCTGGCAACCGGTACAGTACTGGGCATTTGCACAGTAGACAACAAGGCGTCAATCCCCTTCAACGGCCCGGCATCCATGGGTACGCCGATCACGGGTTTAATGGTCAACGCAGCTATCGTACCGGCCAGATGCGCCGCCAAACCGGCGGCGGCAATGAATACTTTACAACCACGTGCATCGGCATCCTTGACATATGCATGTGTCGCTACCGGGGTCCGATGGGCGGATGTGATTTTGACTTCCCTGGCCACTCCAAACTTATCCAGCACGGCCAGCGTCGCCTGCATGGTCGGGAGATCGGAATCGGAACCCATCAATACTGCTACAAAGGACTTTTTCATGTTAGAGAATCATATATAAATGTGATTATCGTCCGGTGTTTAACACTGGTAATTTTAATCTTCTGATATTATGAATTAAACCGGTTATTTCTTGGCAGCCGTTTTTTTGCCACGCCGTCGTCCCCTACCTTCAGGCGCCTCGGTAATCATGGTCTGGCAATCCGTCAGCGTCAGGCTTGCAGGATCCCTGTCTTTGGGAACCCGGACGTTCTTATTACCGTCCGTCACATAGGGTCCATACCTGCCATTTAATATCGAGATTCCTTGCTCAGCGAAAGTTTTGATGAATTTATTGGCATCAGCGTGCTGTTTTTCCAGAATCAGTTGCTCAGCCCGGGGCAACTCAATCGAATAGGGATCGTCATCCTGCTTCAGCGACACATATTTATCACCATAGCGGATGTAGGGGCCAAAACGGCCTATGCCAATGATAATTTTTTCGCCGCTTTGCGTCTGACCCAGTTCACGCGGCAATTTAAAGAGTTCCATTGCCTCATCCAGGGTAACAGAATCCATACGTTGACCAGGTCTCAGCCCGGCGAATTTCGGCTTATCCACATCTTCACGGGTTCCGATCTGGACATAGGGGCCATACCGGCCCATGCGTACGGATATCGGCAATCCCGATTTCGGGTCTTTACCAAGCACCCTGGCCTGGACGGCCTCGCTACGGCTGACGTTTTCTTCTTTATCTTTCAATTGCTTCGCAAATGGCTCCCAGAATTTCCGCAACAGCGGCACCCACTCGAGTTCCCCCCTGGACACAGCGTCCAGATCATCCTCCAGCTTGGCGGTAAAATCGAAATCCACATAATCCGTAAAATGATCCGTCAGAAATTTATTTACGATTCTGCCCACATCGGTTGGAATAAACCGTTTATTGTCAATCTCGACATACTCGCGTTGTCTGAGAGTGTAAATGATGGAAGCATATGTTGAAGGCCGGCCGATCCCATACTCTTCCAGGGACTTTACCAGAGTAGCTTCCGTATATCGTGGTGGCGGTTCGGTAAAGTGTTGCGCCGAACGTATTTCCGTCAATTTGATCTGCTCGCCGACTGCCATCGGTGGCAGCATTTTTTCATCCGCTTCTTCTTTGCCATCATCCTCGCCTTCCATGTAGACGGACATAAATCCCCTGTCAATAATCGTTGAGCCGCTGGCGCGAAAAATATTCCCATCGCCACAGGCAAAGTCCACGGACACCGTATCGATGGTTGCATGTTTCATCTGACAGGCTACCGTCCGCTTCCAGATCAAATCGTAAAGTTTGAATTGTTCGGGACTTAACCGGGATTTCAGGTCCGCCGGTGACCTATAGACGGAAGTCGGCCGGATTGCCTCATGCGCCTCCTGTGCATTCTTGGACTTGGTTTTAAACTCCCGCGCTTCGGATGGCAGTGTATCCTTGCCATATACTTTCTCAATATATTCACGAATTTCGGCAACCGCTTCATTTGCCAACGTCACGGAATCCGTCCGCATGTAGGTGATCAGACCGACCGCACCTTCACCGACGTCGATACCCTCGTACAGCTGTTGGGCCACGCGCATGGTCTTTTGTGCCGTGAATCCCAATTTGCGTACACCCTCCTGCTGCAGTGTGGAAGTGATGAACGGGGGCGCGGGCTGTCTGCGCCTTTGTTTCTTTTCGACATTACTGACGAGCAAGGCGCCATTAGCGGCCGTCATCAGGGTCTTCCTGACCTGTTCCGCTGTTTTTGCATCCTCGATACTGAACTGTTTCAGTTTCTCCTTGTTAAGCTGAGTCAGCTTGCCGGTAAAGTTCTTGCGTTTATGATGCAAGTCCGCCTCTATCGTCCAGAATTCACGTATCTTGAAGTTTTCAATTTCAATTTCCCGCTCCGCAATCATCCTTAACGCGGGACTCTGCACCCGGCCGGCGGACAGGCCACGTTTGATTTTTTTCCAAAGTAATGGCGAAAGATTGAAACCAACGAGATAATCCAGTGCACGCCGAGCTTGTTGCGCATTTATTAACTCGGCTGATAATTCGCGTGGATGACTGATGGCTTCCTGAATGGCGGTCTTCGTCACCTCATGAAAGACCACCCGCCTTACATCCTTGCCGTTCAATACGCCCTTCTCTTTCAATATCTCGCAGAGGTGCCAGGAAATCGCCTCACCTTCGCGATCCGGATCCGTCGCCAGGATCAGCGTTTTGGATTTTTTCACTGCCTCACAAATAGCCTGAACCGATTTGGCGTTTTTTTCGATGATTTCATAATGCATCTTAAAATCATTTTCCGGTTCGACGGCGCCGGACTTCGGTAATAAATCACGAACATGGCCGTTGGACGCCATGACTTTATATTTATCACCCAGATAACGATTAATCGTTTTTGCCTTTGCCGGCGACTCTACAATTACTAAAGCATCAGTCATTGTTATTATTTATAGATATAAAATCTGTTAGTTAATTCGGAAACGATTTAGTGCAAACCGGGATCAGGATTCTCCATAAAATTATCTTCCATCCATGTATACGCAGCTTCCTTGCCAGGTTGGTTGAGCAAAACCATCAACACCACCCATTTCAACTGTTGCATATCGATATCACCCGAATCCAGTGCCATCAACCTGTCCACCACCATTTCCCGGTCGGACGCATCCAAAACACCAATCTGTTCTAGAAACATAATAAAACCCCGGCATTCGGTATCCAGCTTTTTCATTTCCTCGGAATTAAAAATACGCAGGGCTTTACGCTCGCGTAGCGCATCCAATCCGATTAAATCCTTGCATCGCGCCAATCCTTCCAGCCAGTCGAATGCCTTGTTTACCTGACCATCACCAAATCCAGCGTTTTTGAGTTCAAATTTCAATGAATCCTGATCGGCACTGATTTCGTAATCTTCCTCGAAATAGTTATCAAATAAATACATCAACACATCTAAAACGGATTCTTTCATCTGCTCAATACAATTAAATAATCAAACACGAATATATTTACCACCAGGCACGGATGTTATGACTCCGGATAATTCCATTTGCAGTAAGTGCGCTGCCACCACAGGCACTGATAATGCCGTCACTTCAACCAGGGAATCGATGGATACCGGTTGGGTTCCTATATTATCAAGCAGGAGTTTACTGAGTTCGTCAAGTTCTTTTATTTTTTCACCTTGTCCTTGCAGGTCCTGCCCACTGTTGCCGGCGAGATAAGCCAGGGGACCGATTTCTTCAAGAATATCATCGATCTTATCCGTCAGTTTGGCACCCTGGCGTATCAAATCATGACAGCCTCTAGTCAACGGATTATGGATGGAACCCGGTATGGCAAATACTTCCCGGCCCTGCTCCATTGCAAGCCGTGCCGTGATTAAGGAACCGCTGCTTTCCGCGGCTTCCACTACCAGAGTGCCTAGACTGAGCCCGCTGATGATCCGGTTACGACGCGGAAAATTCATTGGCAAAGGACTAAAGTCCGGAGGTAATTCAGAAACGACCGCCCCCTTTTTCTCGATGATCAGTTGCGCTAATTTCGTATTTTCCTTCGGGTAAATCTGCTTTAAACCGCTACCCAGGACTGCAATAGTGGTGCCATTGACAGCCAGCGCTCCTTTATGGGCATCACCATCCAGTCCTGCCGCCAGACCACTGGTAATGGTCAATCCCTTTTGTGCCAGACCTTCGGCAAAAATTCTGGTATTTCTGCGGCCATCGGGTGATGGCCTGCGACTGCCGACTATGCTGATTTGCAGTGTCTGCAGAACTTCAGGTACGCCGCTGAGGAACAACGCTACAGGCGGATCGTGTATCTCTTTCAATAGAGCAGGGTAATTCCCATCAAAATATGTGATCAAATGATTACCCGGTGCTCCGTGCCATTCCAGATCCAGTTTTACCTTGTCCCAGGCAGGTTTAACTATGTAATCGATAGTTTTCTGGTGAACACCTAACTCAGATAATATTTTGGTGTCAGAGCGAAAGATACTGAGCGGGGTTCCGAATTCACGCAATAACCGATGCCACAACCCGGTTTGAATGGATGGAGCTCGTAATAAGGCAAACCAATATGCCAGTTCCTTGTGATTGCGCGTGCTTTCCATGCAGATTGTCAGGAGCGATTCTGGTTATACTATCCTGAATTTTAATTTCAACAGTTTAACTTGCTGCGGATACTGAGGCGTCTACTAAGCAGACGCCTCTGAATATTGTTACAGATTTTTAACCTTATCATCGATATGAATGGCGCCGTAGGCTTCCATCACCAGGCCGTAACTGATTTGGTCAAAAGTTCTGAATATCATCATGACACCGGACAATTCACCCGGCAGTTCAATCTGTTCTCTTCTGGAGTTGAACTGTCCCAGATATTTTATCAAGGCGGTATTATTTAAATCATCACTGGATTTCTCATTTACAACATTGTCATTAATAACCTTGCCACTGTGATAAATGCCAAGCACGTGGCCTATTGCCAGACCGTCAGAAGCGCCGCGATCCACAACCACTACCTGATACTGTCCGATTTCTGAAACACCATCGACGGCTGAAATGATGGAACCCTGAACGCTGCTGGCCGGAGACTGCGGGATAAAATCTGAATTGATATCCTTCTCGGATTGAGCGATCAGACGATCGCCGTCCAGTACTTCCCTGGTGGATTGTGTAATCTGCACGGTGGCAGGTTCGCCATGTTGGAGCACCACGGCTTCTGCAATGTGCAGGGCTTCATAACCCAATACCACGCCGTTGCTTATGTAAGCCGGACCCTTACGATAGATTGAGTAAACACCTTTACCGTCAGCAGGTGGCAGGCCACGTACATAGACGATATCAGTCTTGCCGGCAATCAAATGCCCATCATTTCCCGAAACAATATAAGGCCAACTATCAATATCCTGCTCATTAACAACCAGTGGTCTGGACAACAGATGCCGGATAATATCGATGGGTATGGCAGGAATTGCTTCCTCACGGGCATACTCCCGGATTTGCGGAGACATTTTCATATTACGGCCGTTGCCGGTTGCAGCTATAGCGCCAGCTCCCTCTGTCCCGCGATCCACGGTCAAAACCGGCACACCATTCTCATAACTTAAGGTCACAACATCGCCCGGATAAATCAGATTGGGATCTGCAATCTGGGAATTGGCTTTCCAGATCTCCGGCCATCGCCAGGGTTCCAGAAGAAACCGTCCGGCAATAGCCCATAAGGTGTCTCCCTTAACAACGACGTAACTGTCCGGATGATCAGGCTTGAGTGCAACGTCCTGAGCCTGAGTGTTAACAACACCCAAGGACAAGATGAGGACCAGAAAAACTTTATTTAGCATACGCGGTACCTTACGTGTATTCCTTAATGTAGATTAGCAAAAAGTCTATCAAAATGTTAGCCACATCACCATGCTTCACTGTAAATAACTTAAGATTGCTATTTTCCTGTATACTATCAGTAGCTTATACATATATAGGGGGTTGTTTTAAATGACGGTTTTGACTGTACTGCACTTTCCGGATCCAAATTTACGCAAAAAGGCGGTTGCGATCGAGGTTATCGATGCCGAGGTGAAAATACTCGCCCAAGACCTGTTGGAAACCATGTATGCGGAAAAGGGGATCGGGTTGGCGGCAACCCAGGCGAATGTTCAAAGACGCCTGATTGTCATGGACTTATCGGAAGAAAAGAACAACCCGGTAATCATGATCAACCCGGAGATCACCGCGTCGGAAGGCACCGAAGAGATGCAGGAAGGTTGCCTGTCTGTACCCGGTTTTTATGAAACCGTGCAACGTTCGGAAAAAATAAACTACCACTATCTGGATTTGAACGGCGACCACATCTCCGGGACGGCGGATGGCTTATTAGCGGTATGCGTACAACATGAGATTGACCACCTGAACGGCAAGTTATTCATTGACTATCTTTCCCCGCTGAAACGCCGGATCATACAAAAAAAGATCCTGAAGCAGGATAAACAACCACAACAATTACTGTGAACAAGGTCAGCTTACGCCTGGCCTTCGCCGGCACGCCGGAACTGGCGGCCACCATCCTCGATTGCCTGATCCAGTCTCAACAGCACGATATCGCTTTCGTCATCACAAGACCTGATAAACCAGTCGGCCGCGGCAGAAAGCTTGGCCAGAGTCCAGTTAAATTACTCACGGAAAAACACGGCCTGCCGATCCGACAACCGCTGCGGCCATCTGCTATCGATTCCGAAAATATGCTGGCTCAGACTGATGTGCTGGTGGTCGCGGCTTTTGGCATGATTCTGCCGACGGAGCTGTTATCCCGGCCCAGGCTGGGCTGTATAAACGTCCATACATCTTTATTACCGCGCTGGCGTGGCGCAGCGCCGATTCAACGAGCCATCCAGGCGGGTGACGACAAAACTGGCGTAACCATCATGCAAATTGAAGCAGGTCTGGATATGGGCGGTATCCTGCTGCAAAAAGAATGCGCCATCAGCGCCGTAGACACAGCAGGAAGTTTACACGACAAACTCGCGTCCCTCGGCGGACCCTGCCTGCTGACAGCACTCGAACGACTGGCGAAAAATGCCTTAACCCCGAAAAAACAGGATGCCAGGCTGGCAACCTACGCCGCCAAGATCAGCAAACAGGAAGCTACCGTTGACTGGTATCTGTCCGCCCTGGAACTGGAGCGAACCATACGAGCTTTCAATCCGGCGTCAGTCGCTCATTCCACAATCCAGGGTGTGGCCATGCGTATCTGGGAAGCGGACATCGTCATTATGGAAACAAAATTCACAACACCAGGCACTGTAATCGACTGCAGTGTTGATGGAATTGTTATTGCGACGACACAAGCTGCCTTACGGATAAAGCGCCTGCAGTTACCCGGCAAAAAGGTTATTACGGCAAGAGAGTTTCTTAACGGTTATCCGGGCCTGCTGCAACCCGGAAAACCGTAAATGTGATGGATTTTATATGGACTCCAGAGCCCTAGCCGCCAGGATCCTCTCCCTGGTGCTACAGGAAAAAATCCATCTGGACAGCGCCTGCTCAGAAATAATCCCGGCCACAATTGAGTCCAGGGAGCAAGCCTTCGTCATGGAACTTAGTTACGGTGTTTTACGCTGGTACTACCGGCTGGATTTTTTTCTGAACAGGTTATTAAACAAACCGGTTCGGCGTAAGGATACGGATATCAAGGCGTTAATATTATGTGGACTGTATCAATTGGCTTTTTTACGCACACCAGCCCACGCCGCCGTCTCCGCCACGGTAAATGCTACGGTGCACCTGGATAAGCCCTGGGCAAAACAACTCATCAATGCCGTGTTGCGCCGTTATCAGCGGGAGTCTGCGACCATCGAGCAGACGCTTAACAACTCCGAAACGGCGCTATATGCGCACCCCCAGTGGTTGATCTCCGCACTCCGCGATGACTGGCCGGGATATTGGCAAAACATATTAAACGCCAATAACCAGAAACCACCCATGCACCTGCGTGTCAATTTACAAAAAGTAACGCGCGCTGAATACTTGCGGCTATTGGCTGCCAGCAATATCGAAGCAGTTCCGGTAGCCGGTCTGGACTGCGCGGTCAGCTTGATTCAGCCTGTAGATGTGGACGTCCTGCCCGGATTCGCGCAAGGGCAGGTCTCGGTACAGGATATCGGGGCCCAGCATGCGGCAGCACTGCTGGATTTAAATCCCGGTCTGCGGGTGCTGGATGCCTGTGCGGCGCCCGGTGGTAAATGTGCGCATATTCTGGAAACTCAACCGGCGCTGGCGAGTTTGACAGCGGTAGATCGGGACCAGACCAGACTGAAACGCTTAGGGGACAACTGCCAACGGCTCGGTATTTCCTTGGAGATTTACCATGCGGATGCCGGAGTAGCAGAGCAATGGTGGAATGGCAACCCATTCGACCGGATCCTGCTGGATGTGCCCTGTAGTGCTACCGGTGTAATCCGCCGGCATCCGGATATTAAAGTCTTGCGACAGGAGCAAAGTATCGGTAATTATACTGATCAACAATATCGTCTGCTTGAATCTGCCTGGTCTATGTTAAAAAGTCGGGGCCGGCTGCTATATGCAACCTGTTCCGTTTTAAATCAGGAAAATGACCAGCAGATAGCAAAATTTCTTAAAAATTATCCTGATGCAAGTAATATCGATATGATACAGGAATGGGGACTTAAAACCGGCTATGGTTTACAGATTCTTCCGGGTATTGGCGATGCTGATGGATTTTATTACGCTGTATTGGAGAAGCGCTAAAGTTTGGCCAGTCAGATGAACACAAAAATTCACCGTTTGCTTTTCCTGCTTGCCTGCCTGCTGGCGTCGCACAACGCCCCGGCCGACGGTATTGAAATCAGTTCCGCAACCAGCGAACTGGCGGGGGAGGCATATCAACTCGATGCCAGTATTAAATTCAATTTCGACTCAGAGGTGCGGGACGCCCTCGAACACGGTGTTTCCATTAATATCGATGTCATAATCCGGATCAAGAGGGAACGTAACTGGCTGTGGGATCCAAAAGTCAAGGAAGAAGTCCTGAATTTCAAGCTTGAGCAACACCCCCTCAGCAATCGATATCTGGTTACGGAATTGGGCAGTGATAGCAGGAAACAATTTTCCACACTGGAAGAAGCCCTGAATTATCTGGGCACTATTGATGATCGCCTGCTCATCAGCAAGACCGCACTGGCCGAAGATGAAAATTACATTGGCATGATCAAGGCGAAAGTGAATACTGAAACTTTACCCGCGGTGATCCGCCCCGTTGCGTCGGCATCGAAGAAATGGCAGTTAGACAGCCCCTGGTTCAAGTGGAGCATCGTCAAAGAATGAAATACTCCGGACGCCTGCTCTTAATCACCGGTCTGGCCCTGTTTGTTTTTATGCTGGCATCCCTTTTGATGATGAGTGATGCCTTACAGAACTCCAGTCGCTTCGGCGAGGTCTATTCAGCCCTGTTGACCTTCAACAAAATCGGGCTGCTGATTCTGGCTGTGTTGATTGCCATGAACTTACGCCAATTGATCCGCCAGGCACGGCAGAAAGTGGCGGGAGTGAAGCTGACCATCAGAATGGTTACCATTTTCACTGTGTTATCCGTCACGCCGGTATTGATTCTGTATTATTTTTCACTGGACTTCCTGAACCGGGGCATCGACAGCTGGTTTGACTTGCGGGTGGAACAGGCGCTGGATGATTCGCTGGAGCTCAGCCGAATCTCCCTAGAAATGCGCAGGAAGGAACTGTTAAGACAAACGGAGCAATACGCCAGTGAATTCGCGCAACTCGATAACGCCGTGGTTCCGTTCGAGATTGATGGCTACCGCGAGCGTAGCGGCGCGGAAGAATTGACCTTAATGACGAAACAAGGGTCTATCATAGCCTCCAGCCTCGGGAATCCCGCCCATCTGGTGCCGGATCGCCCGGATGATACGATACTGTTTCAGTTACAGCAGGGGAGTAATTATACCGGGCTCGATTCGACGACTAGCGCCGGTTTGGCGATTAGAGTCGTAGTCAAGGTTTCAAACACCGGTATTGAAAATGACCCCAGAATTTTACAGGCGCTGTATCCAATCACCGGCCGGATGGCCGAGCTTACCGATACCGTGCAATCCGCCTATATCAAGTATCAGGAACTGTCGTACTTAAAGGATGATTTGAAGAATGCCTTTATCAGGACCCTGACGCTGGTCCTGCTTTTCAGCGTATTTTCAGTGGTGTGGGCGGCTTTTTATTCGGCCCGGAATCTGGCGGCACCCATCCGGGACCTGGTTGAAGGCACTCAAGCTGTTGCCAATGGTGATTACAACACACAAATCCCCGTTCCCAGCCATGACGAACTGGGGTTCCTGGTCGCCTCTTTCAATGACATGACGCGCAAGATTGCGAAGGCAAGTGATGATGTTAGGCTCAGTCAACAGGAGGCGGAGGCGCAACGCGCTTATCTCGAGGCCGTGCTAAGCCGGCTGTCGTCGGGCGTATTGGTGCTGGACCAGCACAAGCAGCTCCGGACCGTCAACATCAGTAGCGGCAGGATTCTGGGTATCGAGGCGCAAAAATTACGCGATAAATCATTGCATGACCTTGCACGTGAATTTACCTATCTGGATCAATTGTTGAATACTATCAATTACCGTATTGATCGTGCGGTTGACTGGCGCGAACAAATCACCTTGTTCGGAACCAGCGGGCGGCAGATCCTGATGTGCAGTGGTACCTCTCTGCCGCTGGCCGAAGGCATGGAAATGGTTCACGTTGTCCTGTTTGACGATATCACCGCATTGGTACAGGGTCAGCGGGATGCCGCCTGGAGTGAAATGGCCAGAAGGCTGGCCCATGAAATCAAGAATCCGCTTACACCGATAAAACTGGCGGCGGAAAGACTGCGGCATAAATATCTGGGAGTGTTATCGCCCAGTCAAACCGAAACCATGGACAAACTGACCCGGACCATAGTCTCCCAGGTGGAAACCATGAAGGATATGGTCAATGCATTTTCCGACTATGCCCGAAAACCGGAACTCAAGACCATGGATGTCAATCTGAACTCCCTGATTGAAGAAGTGGTCGATTTATTCAGTAACCTGGACTCGAATGCGGAAATTTACATCCATCTGGATCAAGACTTACCACTGATTAAAGCAGACCCCAGTCGCTTACGGCAGGTATTCAACAATATTATCAATAACGCCTTTGACGCCGCCGGTAAAGAGGGGCAAACTATTCTGGACATCAGTACTCGACATGTCATGGACAAGGAAGTTGACTATATCGAAGTATTGATTCGGGATTCTGGACCGGGCCTGTCTAAAGATATTATCAGTACGATATTTGAACCTTATGTAACAACAAAGAAAAAAGGCACTGGTCTCGGGTTGGCGATTGTAAAGAAAATCATCGAGGAACACGGCGGACTTGTGGTACTAGAAAATAATCCCGATGGGCCAGGTGCCTGCGCCATAATCCGGCTGCCCGTAGCGAGAAAAAATATTACCCAATTGCCATCACGGCTGGCAAAGGATGTGATATGAGCAACGCTAATATACTCGTAGTTGATGATGAACCTGAGATCTGCACTCTTATTAAGGAAATTCTGGAAGATGAAGGGTACGCGGTGCATCTTGCGGAAAATGCCGAACAGGCACGTATTGAAAAGACGGAATTCAAGCCGGATTTAATCCTGCTTGATATCTGGATGCCCGATATGGATGGAATCACCCTGTTAAAGGAATGGAATCAATCGGGGCACCCTCTCCCGCCGGTAATTATGATGTCCGGTCACGGTACCGTGGAAACAGCCGTCGAAGCCACGCGGCTGGGTGCATATGATTATCTGGAAAAACCCCTGTCGCTGGCGAAGCTTATCCTGACTGTCAAACACGCCCTGGAAACGAACAATCTGCAGCGGGAAAATGTACGACTCAAGCAATTCAGCATACGCAGCGTCGATATTATCGGTAAAAGCAAAGCGATTCGGGGCCTGAAGGAGCAATTGCAACGTATCGCCGGCCACAAGACACCAGTCTTAATTATCGGTGAAGCGGGTACCGACAAAGAATCTATCGCCCGTTATCTGCACAATCACAGTCCTCAGGCCGAAGGACCCTTTATCTCAGTAGGCGTAGCTGCGCTGACGGCAAGTGGATCTGCTGTTGAATTATTTGGCAAGGAAGCCGGTGGCAATGCCTATCCCGGTTATCTGGAAAAAGCAGCAGGCGGCACCTTGTTCCTGAAAGATATCTCTGATATGGATTTAAACACCCAGGCTAAATTGCAGAGCGCAATGGAAAAAAACAGTTTTACGCGGACCGGCAGTATGCATCCGGTGAATCTCGATATCAGACTGATAGCCGCAACCCGTGCAACTCTGGAAGAGAAAATCAAGGAAGGGTCCTTCCGCAATGATTTGTATTTTCAATTAAACATTGTACCGATCAGAGTACCGCCAATACGTGAACACTTCGAGGATATCCCCGAACTTCTTGAGTACTACGTTAATTTCTTTGTCGAGCAGGAAGGACTGTCCTACAAACATTTCACCACGGCTGCCCAGAACCGGCTCAGGCACTACAGCTGGCCGGGCAACCTGCGCGAACTTAAAAATCTGGTGCAACGATTATTAATCCTCGGTGATTCGGAAACAATTGATCTGCAGGAAGTGGAGATCACACTGGGTGAACAACAGGACACCGAATCCGGTGAAAATCTTTATAATTTCGATATACCTCTGCGGCAGGCGCGGGAG
Source organism: Gammaproteobacteria bacterium (assembly GCA_015661095.1). Taxonomy (GTDB): domain Bacteria; phylum Pseudomonadota; class Gammaproteobacteria; order Eutrophobiales; family Eutrophobiaceae; genus JACVQI01. Next base: position 778 of record JACVQI010000002.1, on the reverse strand, counting down.
CGTTTTGAAAAAGCTTATCTCGAACATCAATTGAAACAACATCAGGGCAGCGTCAGCAAAATAGCCAAGATCGTTGGTATGGAACGCACGCATTTGTATCGCAAACTGAAATCCCTGAATATTGATATCAAAAGTTAGCCCAGGCGGTATCTTCCGCCAGACCTGTAGCCAGGTAAGCCTTGATTGTAAGGCTGAATCATGAGCCATACCGACGCCGAGAAATGGGATCAAATTTACCGTGACAGGCCTGTAACAGCTTCGCCGGCCGCGTCAGTATTAACCGAAAATCTTCATCTGCTGCCGAAGTCAGGAACAGCCCTTGATGCCGCCTGTGGTACAGGCGCGAATGCGATAGTTTTAGCCAGACAGGGACTGGAAACCCATGCCTGGGATATTTCGGAACAGGCGTTGGATCTCCTCAGCAAATCGGTGGCGAACGACAATCTGAACCTGATCACGACACAACGAGATATCGAGTCGCACCCACCTGTGGCGAATTCATTTGACGTGATTGTAGTGTCCCGATTTCTGGACAGGTCAATCGTAAGACATCTGATTAGTGCACTGCGACAGGGTGGCCTGATTTATTACCAGACCTTTATCATGGACCAGCGCGATGTCTGTGGCCCCAGCAATCCGGCATACCGGCTTGATAGCAATGAATTGCTACGGCTATTCAGCACGCTGCATCTCATTTGCTATCGCGAAGAAGGTACTATTGGGGAACTCAGCATCGGCTTTCGTAATGAAGCGATGCTCATAGCCCAGAAGCGTTAAC